>JAZDKH010000001.1:0-2479 GCA_043803325.1 Methanobacteriota archaeon
ACTTATCCGTTCAGATATCTCATCAAATGCTTTTTTATATGCAATACAATGAGGATCAACACCATTTAACTGTCCGTGGTCCGGAGCTATAGCGTTGTAGGGACAACCGCCCCGGCAGTATTTGATATGATTGCAGGATCCACACGCAGCATCTACGAAAGTCTTAAATTGAAACATCTTTTTCCATGCTGGAGATTGAGCCAGATCATCAAGAGAAGGGTTGTCATATACGAATCCCATCACCCATTCATCCATTCCTACAAACCGATAGCAGGGATAGATACTTCCATTTGGCCCTATCGCAAAGGTATTACCCATGCAATCTGCAAATGTACAGACTGTTCCTCTCCGGGTGAACACACATCGACAGAGATCATTGATATTCATGATATCAAGTTCGTCAATGTGCTGTAGTGACTGGTCAAGAAGATAGACTAAAAGCTCTCCGTATTCTTCCGGTGATAACGCCCAATGCTTTGGATCTTCACTCCGTAGGGAAGGAAGAGCAGGATGAAGTTTTAATGTAAATCCTTTTTCTCTGAAAAACCGGATAATTTCATCTTTTGATTGCACAGATTGATTGGTGAAGGTACAGATGAATCTGACATCAAGACCATGGGCCTTTGCTATCTCATATCCTGCCATAGTCTTCCGAAAATATCCATCTCCCCGTTGCATATTTGTCAGGGTTTCTGGTCCGTCAATGCTGGATCCTATTGGAATATGGTATGCGGCAAATATTTCCGCCATCTCATTAGTCATCTTCCACAAATTGGTCTGAATTGCAAAGGAAGGAGTATTTTTGATGAGTTGTTCAGCAAGAAGAGGGAGTGCTTCTTTGAAAAAATCTGGTCCGGCAAGGAGTGGTTCTCCCCCATGAAAGGTGATGGTAACCGGGTCGTCCCGTAGTCCTGATAGCCAAAACGCCGTTTTTCTCATAGTATCCAGACTCATTACAGGAGAACCTTCTTCAGAACTCCAACAGTATTTGCAACTTGCCGGACATCCCAAAGTTGGGAGGATCATGATATGGAACGGTGTTTTCATACTTACACTTATCTCGTATTCCTGATTAATTAGACATCAAAAAAAATTTTTTAGAACTTTCTGATTAAGCCTAACTTTAGAAAATGATTCAATTATTCCCCAATATTTCAGGATCCTTTATACTGGGAAATAATATAATAAATGTGGTGCCCATATCTTTCCCTTCACTTTCCACTTTAATCCTTCCCCCATTCTTTTCAACTATCTTCTGGGTGATTGATAGCCCAAGCCCATAAGATTTCCCATCATGTCTAGATGAGTCTGCTTTATAAAACATATTAAAAATATGGTCTTTTTGCGTAGGAATTATTCCAATCCCAGTATCCACAACTTTAATTTCCAGTAATTCAGGATCTGTTTTTTCCCCAGATATGGTAATTTTTCCATCTCTGTTTGAGTACTTGATAGCATTATCCAGAAGTTTCTCAAAAATTGTATCAAAATCGATTGGGCTTATTCTCATTTCTAAATCTTTAGGAATTAGGTTATTTACGGTTATTCGCTTTTTTAAAATTTCATACTCAAAATTTATGATTATCTCTTCTATCATCTGATAAATGGGTATAAGTGTTCTGGCACTCGGATGATAGGCTTTATTTAATCGTGCCATATTCAAAATTGAGATTAAAATTTCATATGCATGATTGGCATTTCTGATTGCCATGTCAAGGTACTCAATTCGCTTGGTATCCTGCTCTTTCTTCCTAAGTACCGGGAGAATTGCTATGAGAGGGGTTAAAGGAGTTTTGAGATCGTGTCCTATTTGAGTAATGAAGTCATCTTTTTGCTTTAATAGTTCTTCAATGTCTCTGGATCTTGTGCGAATCTTTTCATCGAGAGTCTGATTTATCGCTTCAAGCTGATGTTGAACCTGTTCAAGTTCATTATTTTTTTCAATTAATTCAGAGATATATTTATTCATATAATCCTTTGCCCATCTCTGTTCTGTGACATCAATTCCCTGAGCTATCGTTCCAAGATTAACCCCTGTGGAATTAGTGAGCTTTGAGGTGTTCCAAAGAATTATTCTGGTGTCACCAGATTTCTGGAGTACGGGAATCATCATCAACTCCAATTTATCTCCCGTAGTAGCCCCCAAAAAGAGATCATAAGGACTGCCTTTGTGTTTTTCAGGAAAGAGGATAGAGATATCTCTACCTATAGCTTCATCCTGCGAGATCCCGGTGATCTGAGCGATTGCACCATTAAAGAGGAGTATCTTCAGGTTTAAATCCCAGGCAAATATCGGAACATTCACGCATCTGATAAACTGATTAATAATCTCCACTGTATCACAAAAAAAATATTCAGTTCTATCCTTAATGGAAATTTCAGTACAGGAGCAAAGAACATATATTGAATCTTCTACATATCCGGGAATGTGAGATGATTTATACTTTACCTCCTTCAGAACATTGTTTGCAGTGACTAC
>JAZDKH010000002.1:0-5510 GCA_043803325.1 Methanobacteriota archaeon
AGCCCCGGCACGGAAAGTATCCCCGGCACCAATCGCTACCGTGCATCCATGAGTGGTCAAGAAGTGGGCGACCTTTGCAACTGATGTGGTCTTCCCGGTCCCATTTACCCCGGTAAACAGTATCTTCACCGGTTTCTCATGAGATTTAATGAATTCAAGGATATCAACCCCCTCTCCCAGAACCGAGAGAAGCGCATCAGACAGAGCATGGGTAATGATTGCATTTACTGATGATCCAATCTTCCGCTTGGATCCGGTCAGATCTTCGCGAACCTTCGTAAGAATAGCATCAGCTGCAGAAAAGGCGACATCACTCTCAAGAAGACCTATCTCAAGGTCAGAGAGGGAATCTTCGATGTCTTTTGAAGATATGATAAACTCGCGATCCCGCACGAGTGAGACGACTTTTTGGGCCAGACTCGGAGATTTCTTCTCCGGACTCTCGCTCGATGGAGAACTCACCTGAGTTGATCCGGTATCAGAAAGAGCAGGCTCATGTGCGAATGGAACGCTGGCAGTTGCCCCTTCATCTGCAAGGGGTTCCTGCTCCACGATTGTGGTCTCCAGTCGCTGCCTGACCGAGAAGAGTTTCTCTTTAAGCGCTTTGAACATCAGAGACCACCAACAGGGGTCTGCCCCTTACCGGGTTCCTGCTCCGCCAGCACCCTGCTGAGGGTCTTGTGCCTGACGGTAGAGTTGCTCAAGTCGTTTTGAGATGTCCTTGACCTGGGCATCAATTTTCTGCAGGACCTCGGTGAGGTTCTTACCTGATGCATCCATCTCAGCGATCCGATCCTGCAGATAACTGATAGCGCCTTCGTTCGTCTTCTGCAGGATGATATCTGAACCGATGTTGACATATGTCTCATCCGGAAATTCAATCCGGGCACGGACATTTACGCCGCCACCGATGGGCATTAGAATTGTGGAGTCTCCAGCCTCAAGAAGAGACTTGAGTGTCTCAGTCGCGGCAGTCCCTTCCCGGATCCCCTCCTCCATAATCCCCAGTTGCCGTGAGTAGACCTCGGCTTGCTGGTTGTACTGGTTCAGGTATGCCTGAAGGGACTGGACCTCGCGGGGATCAACGGGTGCCATCGGGATCACTCACCCTTGCATTCGGTGATTGTATCAATCTTGATATACAGGCGCTTCAGGCGGTGTTTACTCCCAATAATATTGTAAAGCCGCTCCTCAGCCTGTTTTTCATTCGGTGCGGAAAGTACCTTGGTATACGGCTTCCAATTCTCAAGCTCCTGGTACTTCCCTTTCACTTCAAACTGCTTCTGTTCCATGATAATCAGTCCTCAAATTCGAAAATATCTTCTATTCTTCCGAGTTCGTACCCGCTCGTCTCATCGCCTGCGAGATACCCCCGGGTAGTTGCGACAAGACCAGTCCCGACCATAGCGTTCCCCATATTGATCGAGCCTTTTCCTATCGGCAGTTCACACACCCGTTCAAGGGCAGCGATCTCCGAAGCTGTACTTCGTGGACTGACCACCACACCTTTATTTGTTGCGACTCCTGCCATCCCAACAACCTTCACATCACCAAGGGTAAGTGGAGTTATCGGTACCTTCAGAAATTCCCCAATGTCCTTGCGGAGGCTGGGATCCATCTCAGGGTGGACGGCAGCAAACCGGTCGCAGGCAAGGATAACATTACCTGCAGCATTCATCCCCCGATCAAGAAGGAAGAGTTCCCGGTACTCACTGAGCAGTTTCATCTCGGCCTTTGTAGCGAGGCCGGAGATAACAAATCCATTACTATTTCCTGTCAGGAGTGAGCCGATGATTGGGCTGCCCTGAATGGTAGTTCTCACTACCTCAAGGTCAAAAGCCTCCCGGTAGTGCTCTTCGAGCTCAACCGGTGCTTCTGCTGGTATAACCGCGATATCCTCAAAGACGCGAGTAAATCCGCCAATATGGGGGTCGCCTTCTATCGAGACCGTGCGGTCCATCTCACTCCTCAGCCAGCTCGGCCTGCACCTGACCGTCTTCGAGCTTCATAGCCCGAACACGAATCCGTGCCGGCGGCTTCTGGGAACCACGGGACCAGATCTTCTCGTTGATGGTAGCATCAAGCTTCACATCTTCGCTCTTCATATGGTGTCCCAGGAATTCCCTGATATCTTTCATCGCTTTAGCGCTTCGTCTCCAGCGGGGAACACGTCTGACTTTCCCGAGGGGGATGATATATACCTGCTCTTTCAGCTTGTCGGTCATCTCATCACACCTTCAGGGTACTACGGCGCCAGCTATGTCTTGCAGGGTGGCTCATGACTTTTCTCTTGGTCTTTACCATAACCCACTGGGGAACACGCCGGTTCTGCTGGGTCTTTTTAGAAAGCCGAATCTTTCGGCACTTTGACAATTTACTCATGCTATATCTCCAGATGACTGTCTACCAGTCACGAGGGATTGCTCATGATCTCGCGGAAACAGAGATGAAACAGGGATCCCCCGTCTCTCTAATTCCTGCCTGATCTCATGCTCATAGTCCCCACTGCGAATCTGCCCGGTTTCTCCGTAGATTACCACGAGATACCTGGCAGCAAGCCGCTGTACCTCCCGCTTCGGGTAACCGATAAGCGGGCGGACATAGGAACATCCGTGCCCATCTGATATACTTCGGACTTCATCATCAGTCAGAAACGGCACCCGATCACCAAACCGGGTTCCATCACCGATGACATCATACCGATCACAGAGAACACGGACCGCCTCCCGGTGGATCCGCTGGATTGTATCTCCGGGATACCCGCGCTCAACCATCATCTCCACCACTTCGCTTAGGAAGCCTGGTTTGAATGTCTGCTTTATATGCGGGAATCCAAGGGCAGCCGCGGCCTGTTCTATCTGCGGAATTGCAGATTCCGGAGAGAAAACAAAGGTGTTTAATTCCACCTCATAATTCTCTGACAACAGTATCGCAGCCAGAGAACTGTCTTTTCCCCCAGAGAACAGGACACCGGCTTTCATCCCTTACGCCGGATATTGAACTCGCGTTTGGTTGGTATGACCTGTTTGAGTATGACTTTTAGCTGCTCGTCATTGATCTTATTCTTAATCCTGCCAGATTGAGCGAGCGATACCAGTTGTTGCTCAACTGACCGGGCAAAATCCGGTTTTGTGAGTTTAATGGTATTAATTCGCTCACGTGCATCTGGCTCTAGGATCTGCATAAGGACCGAGTGAATCTGGGCCTCATACTGACGTTGCCGTTCAGCTTCTTCCTGCTGGCCAGCAGCCTGGTGCTGCATCTCCATCATTCTGCGCCGGCGGATATCGGCTAATTCATCATCTCCCATTCAGGAGTACCTCAAATTGGTTACGCGGACTCAGACACAATGCTGTATGCCACTCCATCAAGGAACGAAGCTCCTGCCGGAGTTACAATTCTTCCGCCGCTCTTCTGCTTGGCAAGGTACCCTGCCGCTTCGAGCTGCTGAACTGCCTTTCTCAGGACAGAGCCACTTCCCTTTACCGTCTTGTTCGGTCTGGAGCCTCTGTTCTTACTTCCGCCATACGCCGAACGCATCCGCTCAACACCGACTGGGCCATCTACATAAACCCGCCTCAGGACGGCTGCGGTACGGGTGTACCACCAGTCTGGATCCTCAGGTGGCATCCCCTTGTGGACACCGGTCTTTGCAAAGGCTGCCCATTCTGGAGCAGATATTTCGGATTTTTCCTTCAGTTCCACTGCAACCCGTGAAATCAGTTTGTCAGCAGGAACATCATATACAGTAGTCATCGATAGCCCACACTCTCAAATGCAGATAGTAGTCTCTACTTATACGTATGAAGGATTCTTATATATTTCTAGACCGGGGTCCTGGTGTTGAACCAGATTCACCCAGCACCATAGTCCTTCCCCTAACCTGCAGAAGTACGGTGCCACTTTCGCTGGCAACAATTTTTGGATCAACATCGGTTGATTCAAGCCATTTGAGTTTTATTACCTTTCTCACCTTTATCTGGCTGCGAATCTCTTCAATTATCGTCTCTGTCATCCCCTGTTTCCCTACCCAGATGGTTGGTTTCAGGTCGTGGAAGCCACCAGGGACGGTAGTCGATGTCTTTTTTCTTGTGCGTATCCGATCTTGACTCATGATATATTCCGATAGAGAGGGTAACGGCGATGATACCCGCATATAGCGCAGGTTACCACCACCCGGCTCCGATGTATCCGTGTCCGCATAGTGATGCCTGGAACAAAGAAGCTGAAACATCGATGGCAGAACTGCCGTCGCAGGTCGCGCGGAAAACGAACCCGTTCTTTCATAGCAATACGCCGGGCTAGAGCAACACACCGGTTACTCCAATCCGGGTTTTCAGGGAAGAATCGTGCAGCTTGTGCAAAGAGGATGATGATTCGTTCCTTGGCAATATGCTTCCGGTCAGTTTTCTGATGCCGCCTTCCCATCACAACCTCCCGCTGTTATCTGGAAATAGACTGCCATCCCCGTCTTCCCTGATCATGACCATCCTGTCATGAATCGAGAGTTTTCCCAGAAAGAAGAGGCGAATTGCTTCAGGGAATGCAATATGCTCTTCATTCAAGATACGTTCTGCAAGCATGTCCCCGTCATCGCCAGCAAAAACCGGCACCGTACGCTGAATGATCACCGGCCCGGCATCCATATCCTCATTCACAAAATGAACCGTACAACCGGCAACCTTCACCCCATACCTGACTGCCTGTTCCTGAGCATGAAGACCCGGAAATGAAGGGAGAAGAGATGGATGGATGTTGATCATGCGACCTGCATATCTCCGGACAATAGAATTCCCTAATATTCGCATATATCCGGCAAGGACGATCAGATCTGGATCATATCGCTGGATCTCCCCAATAAGAGCTGTTTCATACTGTTCCTTGTCAGGGAATGAGCGAAAGGGGACTACTCGGACTGCAACTCCTGCAACACGCGCACGTTCTATTGCATATGCATCAGGATTGTCAGTGATAAGTGCGCTGCATGAGGCAGGAATATACCCATCAGAAATCTGGTCAAGAATAGCCTGGAAATTTGATCCCCTCCCAGAAGCAAGAACCACGAATGTCCCAGCCTTCTTCATTTCCATCAGATATTGCCCTCTGATTCATCCTTCTGAAGATTGATCTGAAGTTTTATCCTGGTTATGCGCTTGCCTTTCATCTGAATAACGATCAGTCTGACACCTTCTTCATCGAGCTTGCACGATTCACCTATACGGGGGATGTATCCAAGCTGATCTATTATCAGGCCGGCAATCGTCTCATATGTTTCGCTCACCGGCAGCTGGATTGTGAGTTCTTTATTCAGGTCAGACACCCACATCCTGGCATCAATTGAGTACACACCATCTGCCAACTGTATGAGAACTGGCTCTTCTGTGTCAAATTCATCGAGGATATCTCCGACAAGTTCCTCAAGGATATCCTCCACTGTGATGATTCCAACAAATGCCCCATACTCATCCAGCACAATAGCCAGATGTTTCTGTTTCCCCCTCAGTTCCCGT
>JAZDKH010000003.1:0-5069 GCA_043803325.1 Methanobacteriota archaeon
TGCAGTAGCACGTTAGGTATCGATAACCCGGGTAATCACCCTCAGAATCGGCCAGATAATGAGGACCGGCATTGTCCCGATTCCTATGGCTCCCCATTGAAACAAAGTGAGAGGGACCGTCCCAAAGAGAGATCCTCCAAACTGAACAATGAGCACTTGGATTACTAATATCATTCCCATAATTACGAAGAATACCGGATTACCTCTGAATATCGGGGGCATAATGCCGTTGATACCCCGACATGATATTCCGTTCCATAATTGGGCGAAGACAAACCCGGCAAATATCGCAGTTGCCTGCTGCTCCGGGGTCTCCATGAAGGGAATACCATATCCCATGGCAGCGATACCGGCAATAATAAAGAATCCGGCAGTGATGAGAATTGCTCTGGTCATATAGGGGGTGATGACCGGTTCATCTCTCGGTATCGGCTTTCTATTCATCAACGCCGGATGGGGAGCCTCAGAACAGAGAGCAAGTGCAGCGAGCGAATCCATAATGATGTTGATCCAGAGGAGCTGGATGATCGTGAATGGAGGGGCATATCCGAGCAGGGGAGCGATAAATGTGAGAATAGCGGCAGAGAAATTGATCGTCAGTTGGAAGATGAGAAACCGCTGAATGTTCTCATAGAGGGCACGACCCCACCAAACCGCCCGTTCAATGGTCGGGAATGAATCGTCAAGAAGGATGATGTCGCTGGCTTCTCTGGCGACTTCTGTCCCCGCTATTCCCATGGCAAGACCCACATCTGCATTCCGCAGTGCAGGTGCATCATTGGTCCCGTCACCGGTAACCGCGACAACCTCGCCGTTAGCCTGTAGAGCCTGAACCAGGATGAGTTTGTCATGAGGCTGCGATCTGGCCAGTACCTGGAGAGTAGAGACAACAGCTCGACGGTCTGATTCAGAGAGATCTCTGAATTCAGGCCCGGTCATTACGACTCCGGTTGTGAGGATCCCGGTCTCCCTGGCTATTGCGGTCGCCGTCTCCAGACTGTCCCCGGTGACCATCTTCACCACGATTCCTGCCTTTTTGCAGATCTCAACTGCACGAGGGACATCAGGCCTGACCTGGTCCCTGATTCCGACATACCCGTCCCAGATAAGAGATTCAGGTTTGGAGTCAGGAGAGGGGATCTCTGCATGGGCGAATGCCAGGGTTCGCATCGCCCGGCTGGCGAGTTCATGGAGATGCGTTAGATCAGGAGCTGGATGGATACACGTTCCCAGTACCTCTGGTGCTCCTTTCACCAGAATATAATACCGTCCTTCAAGAGACACCACGGTTGACATCTGCTTTTTTTGGGAGGTGAAGAACTTCTGAGCTACTGGTTCGTGATCTGCCCGAATATTTTGATAGGATATTCCAGCCCGGTGAAGCCATCGCAAAAGAGACGCCTCAGTAGAGTTCCCAACGGTCGCCATCCTGCCGTCCCGCTCCTCGAGTTCAGCGGTACTATTTACCGCTGCATTCAGCGTGATCCATCCGGCTCCTGAAGACGGAATCCCTGTCACCACATCAGGAACTTCTATCGAAGATGCAGCAACCTCCATCTGATTCATGGTGAGGGTTCCGGTTTTATCAGTGCATATAACAGTCACTGCTCCTACCGTCTCGCAGGCGATCATACGTCTGACGAGGCTTGCTGCCCGGGTCATCTTCCGCATCGTCAGGGCGAGTGAGACCGTTACACTAACCGGAAGCCCTTCAGGGACTGATACGACAATAATGACTACGGCAAACATACAGGCGTTGAGGAAGAAACTGACCATCCCGAGGGGTGAGTCAGGAGGGGTTCCGAGTACCAGTCCCTGCACCATCACTGAGGCCACGATGAGTGCTGCCATGATGTATGCAAATTTGCTGATAAGCCCTGCCAGTTCTTTCAGTTTCACCTGGAGTGGGGTATCAGGCCGGGTACCTTCAATGAGGGAGGTGGCGATCTCTCCCATCCGGGTGATATCGCCGACTGCCGCTGCGACCATCTTCCCTCTTCCTGCGGTAATATAGGTTCCTTTGAGGGCAATGTCTTGAATACTCTTCTGAACTGGTTCGGTTTCACCGGTGAATGCCGATTCATCAACTTCAACATCTGCAGAGAAGACAAAGTACCCATCGGCTGGGACCGCATCTCCAGCTTCAAGTAAGATACGATCCCCTACGACCACCTCACGCATCGGGATTGTACCTGGGAGTCCTTCCCTGATAACTTTGACACCAGTATCCTCACGCAGGGCGTTGAGCGCATCAAACTCCCGATTACTTTTGAATTCAGTGAGAAAAGCAATGGTAGTCGCGAGTAATACAGCCAGAGCAATTCCAATCGTGTCTATCAGGCTGTTTCCTTGAAGAACTGCAACAATTGCTGACAGAGTGACGGCGACGAGCAGAATCCTGATGATTGGATCGTTATAATTTGCAAGATATTGTTTCCAGACCGGAACACGTTGTGGAGGTGTTAATTCGTTTTTTCCGAATGTTTTTCGGGAATGGATTACTTCTGCAGTGACCAGTCCTCGAGATTCGGATCCCGGGATATCCTGTAAGGGGATCATGTATATTTCATAATCGACGTCCAGGTTCATGAGGATGATGTCAGATATCATAGGATCAGCTACCGGTATGAATCATCAGGACCGGACGATATCAATCCATAATTGGAATATTTCAGAGATGAGATGTCAGGTAGCTTATTGAATGATGAATCCTTTTGCTTTTATAAAGCACAGTTTCTAATTGAAACATATATGAAATGGCAACGTGATCCCGGACTCTCCGGCAGAATATTTTTGACCTGGATATTGCTCTTGCTCGTCTATCTGGTCTTTATGGGAGTTCTCATGGCATTAGGACTCCCATCCATGTTTATCATCGTCATTGCAGTCGGGATGGGGCTGGTTCAGTACTTCTTCTCTGATAAACTGGTGATGATGAGTACTGGTGCACGGGTTGTTGAAGCGGACGAGGCACCCGAACTCCACCGAATGATTGAGAAGTTGTGTATGGAGGCAGATCTGCCAAAACCGCGAATTGCAATGATGCAGTCTCCCATGCCGAATGCGTTTGCGACTGGACGCAGCCCCCATCATGCGGTCGTGGCTGTTACTGATTCGATCATAAAGACGCTCAACCAGGCCGAACTCGAAGCGGTTCTGGCTCATGAACTCTCCCATATCAAGAATCGCGACATCCTGACCATGACAGTCGCAAGTTTTGTTGCGATGATCGCATCCCTGATAATGAACAACGTCCTGTTTGCCTCACTCTTTAACCGGGAACAGGGGGGTTCATGGATCATTGCGGGTATCGTCGCTGCCATCGTCTGGGTTTTTGCGACTCTGCTCATGATGGCATTATCACGATACCGTGAATTTGCAGCAGATCGGGGAGCTGCGTTCATCACCGAGAATCCGGACGCTCTTATATCAGCCCTGAAGAAGATTAGCGGGAAGATGGAAAGACTCCCCACTGAGACTCGGGCTGGTGCAGAAGGGGCAAATGCATTCTACATCATCCCTGCCCTCTCTGGAAATACTCTGGCAGGACTCTTCTCCACCCATCCGGCTCTGGAGAAGCGGATCGAGAATCTGGAGAAGGTTCGGGCAGAAATACGGGGATACTAATCCATTTTTATCACTTTTTGGTCTATTTCATATTTGAAGGAACTTTGAATAGGTGGTATGACCAGTACTATATCAGATATGCGAAGCACCAATCTGGGTTTTGCATTAGGACTCTGTCTTCTCTCCCTGAGTATCCCTCTGGATTACAGTTTCCCTGATCCCGAAATATCCGGTCAGGAGCGTGATTGCCAGGAACCATCCGGCTTATGTTCGTCTGATATTCCCTCCCCGTCACATTCCGGATCCCCTCATTCTCCGGTAGCAGAACCGACTATGATGAATTTTGACCCGACGGAGTGGTTCCTTCGGGAACATCTCCGCGGATATAGACGAATCACCGCAAAAAATATCCTGGACCACCACACACGGCGATCTCTCTATGATTTGATATGTACATACCCGGGAATAGATCTGAGTGGGCTTGCAGACCTCTCAGGTATTAATGAGAATACCCTCCGGTATCACCTGGATCGGATCGCAGAAGAGCAGGTGATAACCACCCTGATGGTTGGAAAATCGTTTCACTTCTTTGAGAATCATAAAAAATACTCTGATGAAGAGCAACAATTCCTGTCACGGTTCTCTTCCGGTCAGAGTGGGAGAATTCTACAGACGATACGGGATCAACCGGGAATCACCCGAAGAGAACTTGCTGATATCCTCGGAGTAGCGAGTCCGACGGTTACCCGGACAGTTCAGAACCTGGCTGGAGAAGGATACATCAGGCTTCTGAAAGAAGGGAAATATACCCGGCATTTCCTCCCTGGACAGTCGATGATACTGGATCCTCGGATTGTTCCGGCGTAGATATTGCTGGTTCTGTGTGTTTACCGATACGTTATAGCACTAAGTTATCGTACTTTAAAAGAGAAGACTGCTCTTTTGTCAGTTCTCTTAAATACCGCTTTTCGATTGAGCAGGATACTTCCCCTCTTTGACGACAGACGAGTGAATTTTAGGTCTTGGTCAACGTGAAGAGACCTTTTATCTATAAGCAGAAGTACATTCACCTATTCAGATAATGTCCCACTCCTCCTTCTCTTGTGATCAGGATGATACTATTCAGTTTTTTGAGGCATTCCGTGTCCATCAGGCTGCCCTGATCTCCGGGTTCCTGGTAATTTTTATTTCTGGTCTTGGATTTATCGGTTTATTCCTGGATATTAGATATTTCAGCAGTTTTTTCGCAGACTATAAGCCTATAGCTCTTACCGCAATTTTGATATGGTTGTTTTTTGGATCTGTCCTCACCATTCACCTCGTAAGGCCACTGAACAGAACAAGTGGAAGGGCTGTTCAGGCACTCCTTGGGATTATTGCGTTGATGAGTCTGATTTATAGTAATCAGATGATCAAGGGTGAAGATCCCTTTTTTGAGCCTGCCATTAATGCAATTGGGCAGGCGATACTGAGTCAACAGCTGACTCCGCTCTCCCCGGTAG
>JAZDKH010000004.1:0-5229 GCA_043803325.1 Methanobacteriota archaeon
AACCTTTAATAAACTTGCGTACCTCATCTAAGGCAGATGGTTAGCAGCATTGTTCTTCCCATAAAAAAAGTATTTTCTCTCGTTGATAGCGTTATTTCTGTTGAGATGAAGGACGAAGGCCGGATATTTCAGGGCCGACTGGTTGCAGTTGACGAGTATCTGAATCTGCACCTCGAGGAGAGCATTGAGACCACCGAAGCAGATAAGGGGCGCGACCTGGGCACCCTTGTCATCAGAGGGAACAACATTCTTTCGATTGCCCCGGTAGCCTGAACTGATATGACCGGAAGTGAAGAAGATGCATTCCGTCTGATTGCGACGGTGCCGGAAGGTGTCCTGCAGAGTGAACTCTGGAAGATGCTGGGAGTAGATAGTAGGAAATGTTCCCGCATCGTTAAAAAACTCCTTGATACCAATCGGGTTGAACGGATTGAGTACCGACAGGATGGAATCAAAACATTCCGTCTGATTGCAAAGAAAGGTCCGGTAGATCCCCGGTGTCTCCTCGCAGGTGAAGAACTGATCCCCTGTATCGCTTGCGAATTGGAGTGTTCAGTTAATGAGTGCAATCTGCTTCTTGATTGGATGTATCAACTCGCTATATCTGATGTGGAAGTTGATCCGGCTCAGGCTGAAGTAGCGGAAAAAGAAGAGTAATATTTATCTCACTTTTTTATTCCTTATAAGGGAATTGTTTGAATTAATGCCTACGATTCAAAGAAGGCATTACAATCGGGACATGAAATTGCAGGAATATAGTACTTATGGACATATTCTTTGACCATCCGTCTGGCTGAAAACTTCGGGCCATTACTTTTGATAGATTCTTTCATCATCTTCACCCATCTATGGGGAACACCTTCAAGATCAGTGTCATAATAGAGTGGGACTATCTCATTCTCAAGAAGATTATATAGTGCTGCCGCGTCTTCCCAGTCACGATCTTCACCCTCTCCAGTTGGCTCCCCAGTGAATAACCAGCCATTTTTCGTATTATATCCTTCGAGCCACCACCCGTCTCCGATGGAGAGGTTGAGTACTCCATTCACCGCTGCCTTCATTCCGCTGGTTCCACTGGCTTCGAGTGGAGGTACCGGGTTATTAAGCCAGATGTCAACACCCTGGACGAGGTACTTGGCGATCTGTTCACCATAATCTTCAATAAATGCAATTCTGCCACCAAATTCCGGTTGTTGTGCATACTGATAGATTCGCTGGAGGATTCGTTTTCCTTCATCATCAGCAGGATGAGCTTTTCCGGCAAAGAGGATCTGTACTGGCTGCCATCGGTTATTCAGAATTTTCTTAATCCTATCTAGATCTTTGAATATTAGATCTGCCCGTTTATAGGTAGAGAATCTGCGGGCAAATCCGATGGTCAGGGTGTTTGGATCGATAAGAGCACCACCAGCGACCACATTTGCACAATCTGCCTGATATTTCATCCAGTCACGGCGTTTAAACTGAAGGATACGGTTGATCAGTTTGATCTTCAGGCTGTAATGGATCTCCCAGAGTTTATCGTCAGGGATGGTATCAATCAGGGCCCATACATAGTCCTTATCATGGTGATCGAGCCAGTCTGGGCATACCTGAGAGAGATATCGGTTGATCAACTGAATAAGTCGGGGATTCATCCAGGTCGGTACATGAACTCCGTTAGTGATGGACCCGATCGGCACATCATCGAGTTTCTGTTCAGGCCAAAGGAAATGCCACATCCTTCGAGCTACTTCTCCGTGTTTCTTACTCACTCCATTGGAGAATGCCGACATCCGGAGGGCAAACGCTGCCATGTTGAACATCTCCGGGGGATCTTCTGGATGCGCTCCTGACTTCAGGAAATCGTCTCGTGATATCGCCAGTGCTTCGTAATATGAGGCGAAGTACTTGTCAAGCATCCAGTAAGGAAATTTATCATGTCCTGCTACCACCGGAGTGTGGGTGGTAAAGAGTGATGTTTCCTTAACCTGCCGCCAGGCTCCGACCGGATCGAGTCCTGCTTCCACTTTCTGACGGAACCGCTCAACTAAAGCAAACGCTGCATGGCCTTCATTCAGATGGATAGCTGAATACTGAATTCCCAGTGCGTGTAAGACATGGGTTCCTCCAACCCCAAGTACAATCTCCTGGAGTAATCTCATCTCATTAATACTACTATAGAGTCGGCTGCTGATGTTGCGGAGATGTGGTGGATTTTGCTCGATCTCGGTGTCGATAAGGTATAAGATGACCCGACCAATATCAACCCGCCAGAGCGTGAAGTGAATCTGTGGAGAAATATAAGGCACCTGCAGGATCAGGTGTTCACCTTCTTTATTGAGTACCCGTTTGATAGGGGCGTTCTCCCGATCCAGCTTCTCTTCGACATCCTCCTGCCACCCGTCACTGCGCACCCGCTGATGGAGATATCCATCAGCGTACATAAATCCGATAGCGACAACTGGCACCCCGAGATCACTACACTCTTTCAGATGGTCGCCGGCTAGAAACCCAAGACCGCCGGCATAAAATGGGAGAGAGTGTTGGAGACCATATTCTGCAGAGAAATATGCAATCTTGTGACGTTGATGTTCAGGGTAATACTCAGTGAACCATTGGTTCTTGGCGAGCATATACCGCTGAAACTTGGCTATAGCTGCATCATACTGGTTGGTATACTCCAGATTCTCCGCCCCTTCGTTAAGGATCTCTGGCGGGAGCTGTTGCAGCATGTGTACCGGGTTGTGTATGCTCTCCTTCCATCCCTGCCTGTTTAGGTTCTTAAACAGTAGTTGTGCCTCTGGATGCCAAGATGACCAGAGATTATAAGAGAGGTCGATGAGGCCTGACAATCGGTCAGGAATATGATCAAAATCGATCCAGCGAATGCCTATCATATATGAATCTACTCCGGTACTCAGTAATCTGACGGTGTCTGAAACCTGGTGATTTTTGGTATAATCAGAAAGAGAGTTCTTCAATGGTCTCAAAAACCTCGTAGGGCTGAATTACAAGAGAGATTTTCTCTTCACTTCATGAGGTTCTTTGTGGATATCTGTTTATCTCTCAAATCTGTTTCATCTGTATCAGAAGAATCACCTGGCTTTACGACACTGCTGTGATAGGAGATTATTTGAGAGAGTACATAAGAGTTTGCCTGATACTCCCGGACGGATTCGAACCGTCGTCATCGGAACCAAAATCCGATATGATTGACCCCTACACTACGGGAGTAGTTAATTACCTAAGTATCACCTTCAGACGACCTGAACATGAGTCTTTATTATGTTGTATCTTATCGGTTATAGACTGTACTGGTCAGATTGACCTCCTACTCACCTCAGTCTCGATTTATTTAAATACTTCCCAGAGGTCGCTACTTCTTTGCCTTGAGCAGACCTGGGAAATATTTCTCAATACGATCTGCTATATCAGGATCGAGTCCTATTTTCCCAACTTTCAAAACCCTGTCTTTGATGAACTGGTCTTTCTGCTCCTCATCGCAGGTCCTGTATGACTCTATAAAATGTCTGTTCTGTGCAACCCAGGAGATGATATAATAATGGCGTACTCCGTTGGCATCATTCATAAGATAGAGATCTTCTCCCTTGGCATAGTCAGCCTCGTTCCACGATGTTGGCCGGGTTGTTTTGATGAGCCAGGTGTCAGTCTCGGGATTTATCTCAAGCCATTCTCCTGTTGTTGTCCGTATCGTCTTCTTCATGATCTCTGTATTATACTATTTAGTTTATATATACCTCGGGTGGTTCTCATCAATCCCGATCTGAAGAAGATAAGGGGAAGTGGTCACGGTATACTTTTCTCCGCTCGTCAAGATCGGTATGGAGGTACACTTCAGTCGTCTTGATAGAGGCATGGCCAAGATTTTCCTGAACTACCCGAAGGTTCTTCGATCTTCGATACAATTCGCTCGCATAACTATGCCTGATCTTATGGGGGGTAATCCCTTCTGGTGCATATTTCCGAAAGATGTGCTGAATTGTCCGGGGAGACAAATTTTTTCCTTGTTGTCCGAAAAACAGCGGACCTGATAATCGATTCCCGATTATCTCATCGATATCATCCAGGGTCTCCTGATCAACAAAGACCATCCTGATCTTTCCTCCTTTCCCTTTTACTCGAATCATCTGATCGTCAATATCAATATCCTCAACATTGATTGAACAGAGTTCAGAGACTCGCACCCCGGTAGCATAGATAACTCTGACGATAAGGCGATCCCGGGGATCTATGATTGATCGGAGGAGACGAATCACCTGACTATGTTTGAGATACAAAATCTCTTTATCTTTGACCCGGGGACGATCAATCCGGGGGACTGGATTCACATCAAGGATATCCTGCATGATCATGAATCGGTAGAATGAAGAGATGGAGGAGAGGATCCGATTCAGGGTGGTTGCATGATAGTCGCGACCACGGGTCAGGAAAGAAAGGTAATCTGTTATCTCTATCGCATTGACTTCAACCTCAGTCTCGAGACGAAGTGGTTCTCCCTGATACCAGAGTTTTGAAATATCTTCATGAGTGCTTCGTGAGAGCCATAGGTAATGTCCAAACCGTGTCAGGGTATGGTTGTAACTGAGCAGTGTTTTTGTCGAATAATTTCGCATTTTCAGATATTGGATAAACCTTGGAATCCATTCTGAAAAATAACCAGAATTCACTCTTATATTTATCAATATTCAATTTTAATAAGCTTTGCGTAGAATACCTATTCTGCGCAATGATAGATCGTTCAGATGTGATCAAAAAAATGGTATGACTGATCATGATCAGTTTCGAAAAGAAGGGGTGATCAGAGGGTAGAGGCGATCATGAGTTGTGACCTGATGACAGTTGGATCATCGACTGCAAACTCAAGACTGATCTCAAGTGCCTGATGGTTCATTAGGAACGGCCTGATCAGATCAAGGCTAAACCGATTGTCTGGATCATCAAAGAGGAGATGTTGGCGTTCTGTTTCCGGTCCGGGTGATCCGGAGAGGTGGGTGAACTGTATCGGGAGGGTATTCATCTGGTTAAGAACCTCCTGGTATGAAATATGCTTTGAGAGTGAAGTACACCAGAGGTGTGGGAAGTCAACACAATATCCAGAAATGGTATTGCCCCCGAGAATTTTGAGGTCATTCGGGGTGGTGCCAAGGTATGGAAGGCCTATCTGTAGGTCTGGGAGGTTCTCTAAGATGAACCGGTTATCATGGTACTGATCCAGAAAATCATGGA
>JAZDKH010000005.1:0-11205 GCA_043803325.1 Methanobacteriota archaeon
AGTCAGTCTTTCCTGCTATGTATCAGGTAGGGAATCCTGGAGTGTTGAATACTGAACCTGATGACAATCGGGCGGTATATTTCTGATATCTAATATTTCTCTCTATTTTTCTATCGATATATATGCAATCTGAAGATAAGAAACTCCGATCCAGGGGTATAAGCATTCTGGTCCTGGTACTCATACTCACCGCTATCCTCTTCATATTCCCGGTTATTTCAGATGACGATATCTCATCGGTTTCAGAAGAAACGATACACATCGGAGTACTCCTTCCCCTCACCGGGCCAAACGGTATGCCTCTCTTAGATGCATTGAAGCTCGGGGAGCAGCAGATAAACACGGGTGGGGGGATTGAAGGAAAACTGATCAGTCTTGTCTATCGGGATACCAGGACCGGCAATCTCCGCAAATATGCGGAAGAATTGGCAAACGATCCCTCCATACAAGTTGTGATCGGACCATATACCTCTGACGAACTTTTTCAGATATCAGATTTGTTTATAAAAAAACAGAAAGTACTGATATCACCGTCAGCCTCATCAGATGAAATATTTCGGGCATTTGCCGGGACCGGAAATGTCTGGAGACTGAGGACAAATGACCGGGATATTACCTCAGTAGTCATGCAGCATCTTTCTGCTCATCATGCCCAATCTGTCGGAGTTCTGAGCCCGAATAGTACCTATGGAAAGACCTTTTATGACTGGATTCCCTTCTGGGCCATCGAAACCGGTGTAAATCTGACCGAATGCGTTGAGTATTCTGATGAGAAAGATATACCCGCTGCTCTTACCCGTCTGAATGAAAAGAATCCTGATTATATCATATTTGTATACTCAGGATCAAATCAGGATATTTTTTCTGCACTCAAGACCCTTCGGGCAGTCAATTCCTCCAGTCACCTCTATCTTATCCAGCCAAGTATCAGTGATAATGGATTTGTTCAGGAAAAAAGTGATGCTGAAACCTTGCTTGGAGCCCTGGTATCTGGTCAGTGGCAACTGCAGGACACCAGCACGATATCTGCTCTCCTTCCTGAAGATACTCTGATAATTATGTCCCCTTCTCCTGACTCTGAATTCGCTTCAGAATATATCGAATTTTCGGGAAAAGAGCCATCATTTTTTGTATCAGAAGTATATGACGCCCTTCTGGTTGCTTCAGAGGTGATGTGCTATTTTAATGAAAATTCGACAAAATCGCCCATGAATGCAGCAAATACCGTCCTTGGAAATAGCACCGGTACACTGATCCCACGGACAGAATCGGGATTTCAGTCTGCATTTGATATGATTGAGCAAGGTGAGATACCGGTTATGACCGGAGCTTCCGGGCCTCTCACGTTTGACCCGGAAGGGGTTGATAGAGAATCTCCCTGGTATCAGACATATCGCATTGAAGCTGGTCTCGTAATAAAAGATTCGGTTCACTATCAAACTATCGGTAAACGGGAGAAATCAGACGAATTAATCCCTGATACAACATCTGATCCCGGGATTAATGCCAATGAAAAAAAGCCGGAAGGAGATTTTTGGGCGGTTATTGGTGGATTATCTAAAAATTGGACTAATTATCGTCACCAGGCAGATGCTCTGACGATGTACCAGATATTAAAAGAACGGGGAGTCCCTGATGATCATATCATCCTTCTTGTGTACGATGATATTCCCTATGACATCAAGAACACGGAGCCTGGTGAAGTGTATCATCTCCCTGATACCGAAGAGGTTCGGAAGGGTGCAGTCCCTGATTATTCAGGAGATCAGATAACCAGGCAATTGATAGAGGATATTCTCTCGGGAACTCTTACCAGGCAGGGCACACCGGTTTTAGGCTCAAATGAAAATTCAACGGTTCTCCTGTATCTCGTATCTCACGGAGCACAGGGAGGTCTGCTCATCGTAGGAGAGGGGAAAGAGGTGATTAATCCAGATGAGTTTGCATCAGTTATTAACAAAATGAAGGAACATAAAAAATTTGGCCAGATGCTTGTTGTTCTCGAATCCTGTTTTAGCGGGGCTATGGCGTCGAAGGTTACCACGCCGGGAGTCCTCGTGATGACGGCAACCGGGGAGAATGAAACTTCTAAATCTGCAGTATATGATTCAAAATTGTCAAATTGGTTATCTGATGAGTTTACTGATACGTTCGTCGATATTATCCGAACATCTGGTGATATGATTTCGGTACGTGATCTGTACAATGAGATCTATCCAACTGTCCGTTCATCACATCCTGGGGTTATCAATAATAATAATTCTTTTTCGATGAATACTCCGGTTATGGATTTTTTTGGCGGAACCGGATCGAAATAATCGAATCCCGGGTTCTCCCTACAATATGAGGTACAGAAACTTCTCGCATCCCTTCGTCTCCATGAAATTTCCCGTAAAGGGGATCTTCATCATCGAAATCATAATACTTCTTCATGATCCTCTGTACTATATATGTCGTAGGTGAAAGTACTGATTGTATTATCTTCTGGTTTGAGAGCAGTGAGAAGCTGTATCAACTCCGATACCCTGTTTCCAAACTTCCTTGATATCATGTTGTGCAATATGATCTGGAAAATCACTATGGATTAGGGAGTACGATCTGAGAATCCTGGTGACTCATTTAAAAAATATTATTACTCTTGCGCCCGAATTTGAGAGAATAATTAGTTATCCCCGGGATGGAGTGAGGGTTGAGATCCGGGTTCTGGCAGGTTGTTGCGAAGAGGAGAGTGACGGGTTATGACAGAAAATATTCAAATTCTCTATATCGACGATGACCCGGTTATATGTGATATTGCTAAACGTACTCTTGAGAAGGCGACCGGATGTACAGTCACTCCCGCAGAGAGTGCATCTGATGCGATCCATTTACTCACCGAAAAAACATTTGATGCTATCATATCAGATTATGAGATGGAGGGGATGAATGGTATCGAATTGCTCAAATACCTCAGAGAGAAGGGAGATACCATCCCATTCATCATCTTCACAGGAGAAGGGCGGGAAGATGTTGTTATTGAGGCGCTAAACAATGGGGCGGACTTCTACCTTGAGAAAGGAGGGCAGCCAAAAGCTCTGTTTGCTGATCTTTCAAATAAGATTGACTCTGTGGTCTCGCGGAGACGTACCGAAAAAGAACTATTTATAAAGAACGAAGAACTTCAGGCTGCATATAAGGAGATTGCCGCGACAGAGGGGGAACTTCGTTCTCGGCTCGATGAGTTGAGCAGGCAGGATGCCATTCTGAAAGTATCTGAAGAACGCCTCCTCATGGCACAGGAGATCGGGCAGACCGGCTGCTGGGAATATAACGTTAAAACTAACAAAATGTGGGGGTCAGCAGAGGCTCTTCGCATCTTTGGTTTCTCTCCTATTGCCGGAGATTTCCCTATCGAAAAGATAGAATCCTGCATCCCTGATAGAGAGCGGGTTCACCAGGCATTAGTAGATTTAATTTCTATTGGTCGTGAGTATACTCTTGAATATCGTATTCACCCTGCTGACGGTTCAGATTCAAAAATAATCTATTCGATTGCCAGACTTGTAAAAGACACAGAAGAAAATTCCGTCCGGGTCATGGGTATCATCCAGGACATTACAGAACGAAGGCGGGTTGAAGACCTGCTTTTCACTACCAACGCTGAACTCATACAACGAAATCATGACCTTACCTCTATCCGGACAGAACTGGCCAGACTGAATGAAAGTCTCGAAGATCGGGTAAATGAGCGAACACGCGATCTCGTTGAGAGTGAGAGGCGTATAAAACTGCTGCTGAATCAAAAAGACCAGTTCATCTACCAACTCGCCCATGATCTCCGAACACCCCTGACTCCTGTTGTTGCGATGCTCCCTCTTCTTACGATCGGGATTCAGGATCCTGATGCAAAGTCACTTCTTGAGATATTTAACCAGAGTATTGAGAATCTTGCGAAGATGGTTGAAGATATCATATATTACGCTCAGATCAACCAGCAGTATAGCATCAATGATTATGCTGAGTATTTCCTGCAGGATCTCATCACTGATGCACTCGATGTACATGCGTTTCTCATCGAACAGAAAGAACTCACGATAGAGAATCGAACATCAACGGATCTGATGATCAGACTCTCGAGGAGTCAGGCACATCAGCTCTTTCGCAATCTCCTAAATAATGCCGTGAAATTCAATGCCTTTAAAGGAAGGATAAGCATTGAGACGCATGCGAACAAGAAATGGGTAACCGTTCAGATCAGTGATACGGGCATTGGAATCCCGCAGGAGAAGTTAGAACAGATCTGGGAAGAGTTATCAACCGGGGATACTTCCCGGAGAGATCCTGAGTCAAAAGGGATGGGTCTGCCCATAGTCAAGAGGATAATCACCCTGCATGGTGGCTCTATCGAAGTATCCAGTCAGGGGACCGGGAAAGGGACGACATTCAAACTGAGGCTCCCGGTAGATCAGGTTCCTGACTACTCCAATGAGTAGTCAGGGAGATTGAAAGGAATTTCATGGACCTTTCCAACAAGATTCGGTATGCGGTATCCAGAAGACGAAATGAGAAGGAGATCACCCAATTTTCCATCGATCTTAAGAACCGAAATTAGGGATCTCGAGTGTGGTCGCAACGAATTGGCAGCATTGAATTATGATATTGAGAGACGGGTCCAGAACCGGACAAAAGGGGTTTAAAATATCCTTTTCCGGAAAGATCAGCTTATCGATATGGTTGGCCATGACCTGAAGACACCCCTTACATCGAAGATCAGATACGATTCACATGGGATTCTCATGTAGTCTTAACTTGCACGATATCGTCTTTCATGAATCAACATCGCAGATTCACCAGAAAACCGGAAAATAAGGTTTGGTGACTCACCCGGTGAGCCGTATCATAGATCCCTTAATGGCCACGGCTGCCTGCGCCAGGATAACCTGCATCTCAGCGATCTGTTTTAAAGCAACCGCTGCTTCTTCAGATGCTGCTGATGCACCTAATGCCTCTTTTGCGGTTTCATCAGAGAGGGTCTTCACTTCAGAGATACTTGCCGTGATCTCCTCAACTGAAGCCGCTTCTTCTTCAGTCAGACTTGCAACTTCAGTCATATGCATCGATATCTCACCAGTCTGGTCTGCAATAGAACGGAAGAAGGTTATCGTATCTGTGATTGCTGCTGAACCCTTTGAAACTTCGATATTTGCCTGATTCATGGCTCCCGTCGCCTTCTCAGACTGACGCTGAAGCGTGGTGATGATCTTTGCAATATTCTCTGCAGATCCCTGAGAATCCTGGGCAAGTGTCTTCACCTCGTTTGCCACCACCGCGAACCCCATCCCTGCGTCCCCTGCACGGGCAGCTTCGATTGCTGCATTCAATGCAAGGAGATTAGTCTGGTCAGCAATATTGCTGATGATCTGAACGATCTTCCCGATCTCATCCATCTGTTCTTTGATCTCGATGATGATTGTCCCGACGTCATTGACCGCGTCGTTAATTGCATTGATTCCCTCTTCAGCAACCGCAGCTTTTTGCACTCCCTGGATAGAGGTGGAATCGGCGTCCTGACTGAGTCGTGCAACCGAATCTACCTTCGCTGCCACGGTAGATACCGATGTTGTCAGATCTTCCATCGCGGTGAGCACCTGCTGCACAGAAATTCGGGTTGAATCAGCATTCATCTGGACGTTGTTGACATTTTCAGCGATAATTGAAGCGCCAGATGCAACTTCTTCCACAGTTGCCGCTGCTGATTCTGCGGACCTTGTCAGGGATGTTACCTGGGTGGATATCTCCTCAATAACTCCTTTAAGCTCTGTTCCGACATGCTTTCCGATCTGATTTATTTTCTCTTTCAGTTCAAGGAGATCCCCTTTGACTGCTATCTTTTCATCAAATCTGGCTTCAAAATCTACCTGAGCATATCGTTCTGCAATCCGGAGGGTCTCATTGAGGGGGATAGTTATTGCATCAAGCATGTTGTTGATGCCAAGGATCAGATCCCGATACATGCCGATAAACCGGGTACCATCACCCCGAGTCTGAAGTCTTCCCTCCTGTGCCTCCTGAATCAGGATATCGAGTTGGTCGAGGAGGGCGTTGAGGGTGGTTATCATCTGGTTGAGTGCAGGAGCAATCTCATCCTTATCATCTGATTGTGAGATCAGCTCAGCCTTCTCTCCAGAGGCGATATGTTTTAGGCTTGCAATCACTTCTTCCTGGAGGTAATCTGCAAATTTATCCATCGTCTCTGCCATGAGACCGATTTCATCTCTCCGATTCATGGCAAGTCTGATCTGTAGATGCCCTTTTCCCATCTCCCTAAGCATCATCGCTGTTCTGTTCAGGGGTCCGGTAATACTTCTGCTTATGATAAAACCAAGGGATAAGGCTACTATGACTCCAATGATCCCGACAATGGTGATCAGCAGGGACGAACTCGCAAAGATGATATCTGTCTCTGTATTCATCTGGTCTGCATTTTTCTGGTTTATCTGAATGAGATTATCCATTTGCATACCAACATCTTTGCGAGCCTGCTGCATCGGACCGGAGGTGAGTGATGTGAGGACCTCCTCTTTCTTTCCTGCATCCCATAAGACACGGTTATCTTTTAGGAGCAGCTGGTACTTCTTCCAGGAGTCATCAAATTGTGATAGAGCAGTTTTTTCTGAATCAAGAAGAATTGTTGCCCGATATTTATCCATTTTCGCGTTCACGATCCCGATATCAACGTCGAATTTAGATGTCAGATTCCCATGCTCTTCAGGAATGAGCAGATATTTGTAGAAATCCCCCCTGATCTCAAATAATTTTGCATCCGCTGCTCCAATATCCTGGATGGGAATCAGGCGATCCGTATACATGGTGCCCATTTCATTGTTTATCGTTTTCAGGTTCGTATAACCAAGAAAGCCAACGATACCCACAATAATGGCTATAATCAGGAAACTACCGATTAGTTTCTGTCCAATTTTAATATTATCAATTATGCTCATAATTACCTCTAAAATGTTCATTATTTTGATAGATCTATGACCTACCTGACTTAATCAATACTCATCTGGGTTGTAAAACTCCCTCTGATAGTAGCCTGTATATTTGATCTGGTTCAATCAGGTTGAGATAACAGTAGGCGCGAGCTGTAAAGCGAATTATAATCCTTTAATCCAGATTCCTCCATTCCTGTATGATTTATCTTTGGCTCAGCTTTCAATAGATTTAGCACATTTATCATTCTTTGGGTCTTTCTTTGATGTTTGACCAATAAACCAGGCCTAATGGCTAGAAAGAGTCTGAATGATGAGACAAACTTCCTTTCCAGTAAGAGTCATATGAAGATGCGAGGTTTAAATAAATTATGGTAATGCCCTTCATCCAAATCAGGTATGAGGGATCAGGAAGTCAATACTCATACAGATACATAATTGAAATTAGGGGTTTTGGAGCGATACATGAGAGGAACGCTTATTATCTAATTAATAAAATTATTATAATATTAGGGTGTAAATAAATCTCGGGATGCGTATGGGTTCTTCTGCAATACCGTACCTAACTGAAAAGGAAGAGGAGGTTATTCATCTTCTCACTGAGGTGGGCCTTAAAACAAATGAGGCACGGTTACTGGTAGCCTTCTTTCGGGGGATAGAATCGACTTCACGGGATCTCGAAAGGATCACCGATCTTCGGCAACCTGAGGTGAGCGTTGGGATAACCTGTCTTTCGAAACGCAAGTGGGTCTGTGTTTCGAGTCTGATCACGGCGAATAAGGGACGGCCCGTGAAAATATTTTCACTGACCAAAACTATAGATGTGATATTGGATGAGATTAAAGATGGGATCTCGGCAGGCCATGATAAAGAGGTGACCATGCTGAAGCGGATCAGGGAGATTATCAAGGGTTGAAGAAGTACCGGTTCACCATAGGGAGCTCAAGATGGCAAAGAAAGAAGAAAGTACCCTGATTAGATCTGATCAACCCGAGAGATACGGGCTCAAATAATTCAGCAAATATTACACTCATTGCAGAAATATCAGAATCCCGCTTCAGCCCGGGCCAACCTTAACATGCGGACTAGTTAAGAATCTAATCGGAATGGAAGGATTCTGAAGTATTATTGAATTTGCATTGGTGAATTTTCCTCAGTTACTGGTTCCATATCATATCCAGGGCATATGTAGCCAGATCGTCATCAGTGAGGCCGGTGGTTTTGGAGGATATTAGGGTGAGGACACCGAATACGATCTGGGTGATCATGATGAAGTAGAAATCAAGCGGAAGATCACGTATCAAACCTTTCCTGATAGCTTCTTCAACAATTTCAACCATCCAGGAGAATTCTGAAAACGACTCATGTTTTATCTCATCTGAAACCTGGGGGGAGTGGTAAAACTGCTCCAAAAATTTGATTTTTTCCGGGTTTGCAATGCCCCAGGTGACGAACCCCCGGAAACATCGTTCAAGACGATTTTTAGGATCCAATATGGAATCATCACAACTCCGGATCAGGGCTGCCATATCTCTCTTAATCATGAGATATAACTGGTCAAAGAGCGAGTTTTTATCAGGGAAGTAATGGAAAAGGGTCCCGGTAGAGATACCTGCTTCTTTACTAATCAATGATGTAGGGGTTGCATGAAACCCCTGGGTCGTAAAAAGATGGAGTGCAACCGCAAGGATCGCCTCCTTCTTTCCTGATGAGGATGGTTTTCCGGATCCAGAAGGTGAGTCAGAATTATGTTCTTGCATTGGTGTAAATCCCTTCGATAATGAAACCAGTAGTATTCCTGCTTTCTCCTGGATATTCGTCACTCTCCTTTTTTGGGACGGAACATCAGTCTGATGAGGGGTATCATTGCTTTTGTTCGCAGACCGTCTAAGGTCCGTGCAACCTTTTTCAGTTCATCAGGAATCGCAATATGCTGAGGGCATGCTTGTATACATCTTCCACAACTTCTGCAGAGGGAAGCATGTGCAGGTGTTCCTCCCATCCCTCCCATAAGTTGTATCCCATAAAATCCCCTCACTTCCAGGTGATTTCCGTCCATATAATATCGGTTATAAAAGGAGAAGCACTGGGGGATATTTACCCCGAACGGACAAGGCATACAGTATGAACAACCAGTGCATTCGACCTTCATCAAACGATGATATACTCCTTTCACCTTATCCATCATCTCCAATTCATCAGGAGTCATAATACCGGGGATGGCATCCTCACATGTGGCAATATTCTCGGTAATATGCGATTCATCGTTCATACCAGATAGTACCACCGTTACTTCCGGATGATTCCACACCCAGCGAAGGCCCCATGAGGCTGCTGTCCGATGTGTTTTTGCAGCAGCATAGATACTCTTCACTTCTTTTGGAATCTTTTGAGAAAGCATCCCTCCCCTTAGTGGTTCCATGATAATGACTGCGATCTTCTTTGAGGCAGCGTAGAGGAGTCCCTCTTTTCCTGCCTGCGTGTCTTCATCAAGAAAATTATACTGAATCTGACAGAATATCCAGTCATAGGCATCGATGATCTCTTTGAATGTTTTGCGATCACCATGAAAAGAGAAGCCGATATTGGTGATCTTCCCTGCTTTCTTCGCCTGCTCGAGAAACTCAAACACCCCAAGGTCTACGAATTTTTTCCAGGAGTTCGCATCAAGCGAATGGAGAAGATAATAATCGATATGGTCTGTCTGCAGTTTTTTCAGTTGCAGATCAAGGATCGTGCCCATATCTTCAGGTTTCTTCAGATTCCAGGGGGGGAGTTTTGTTGCGAGGTTCACCTTTTGCCGGTATCCATCCTGAAGAGCCCTCCCTAAAACGCGTTCACTCTCTCCGTACATGAATGCTGTGTCGATATAATTGATTCCAGAATCGATGGCGGTACGGATCTGATGTATCGATCGTTCCTCATCGATTCGCCCAAACTTTGTAGGGAGGCGCATCGCACCGAAACCAAGAGCAGATAAATTGTCGCCGTTTTTAGGAACCTGTCTGAATTGCATCGTTTTTCCTCCTTTCCTATACCGAAAAGAATGGAGCCACCCGACTGGTCGGTATAGACTGACTGCTCAATTGTTATGGGGTTACCATATGTATATCTATCTGCCCTTAGTAACCCCTGGGTTTAGAGGGGGAACCATCCCCATTTTGGCTCCTTATATGTCACCAGGTCGTATGATAGAATATGCGCCGCACACGCGGTGAGAGATGAATTATATGAAAGGAATAACAGTAGTCCTTGTCCTGGGCCTTATCGCTCTCGCAATGGTCCTTCCGGCATCTGCTGCCGGTCAGGGCGGAAATGGAAAGATGTTGCAAAATGGAACCGGTTCAGGAATGACCCAAGCTGGTTGCCTGAATCCTGACTGTCCACAGGATGACTATCTGAACAATCAGACCTCACCACAGGATGGTACCGGACTGCAGTATGGAAAGAATATGAATGCCAGAACCGGGTGAGTAGATGAAAAGAACTACTCTTGGAATTATTGGTATCTGTGTTGTCGCTGCACTGGTGATCCTGATCGTTACGCTTCCTGTCTCGGGAGGGAAAGCCGCGGGACTACAGGATGGATCCGGAAATCAGTATGGAGGACAGATGTTTCAGAATGGAACCGGCCTGGGATGTCAGCAGACCGGAAGTGAGAATATCAGTTGCATCCGTGAGGACTGCCCGAACAACGGAATTCCCAAACGAGATGGAACCGGCCAGAAACTGGGCCAGTCAGGAAAAAGCCGGTCCACTGGGAGTCAGTCAGGACCGCGTGGTCAGGGATGCGGCGGTCAGAACCGGGGATAATCCACCCGTTTTTTCTTTATTACCTGATAATACCCGTTACCCTGTCTTCTGTGCGGTCATCAGAAAAAGTGGGAATTTTTTTGGTTGTTTTGTCTTTGAGCTTACTTTGGTAATGTCAGCTATATCCTCGAACTGCACATCCATAAAACCGGCATTTCTGAATATCTCCCCCAGAATTTCCCGGTTAAATCCATCATGCTCAGCGATTCCTGGTTTTTCATGAAACTCCCCGTTATCAGGATCCAGATCTGCTATCGCAATTTTACCGCCATGATGGAGCAATGAATAGAAAACTCCTGCTGCCTGTGCGGTGTCCCGAAGATGGTGTAATGTCATGGATACGGTTATGATATCAAACTGTGGCAACTTTTGAATATCTTGATCAATACTCCATTCAACAGGTTCAATTGTTGCTATCTTT
>JAZDKH010000006.1:0-2147 GCA_043803325.1 Methanobacteriota archaeon
GAGATTTCTATGAATAGTTTCTCCCTGTTGAGGATAACTGTTTTTATTTGTGTTTATATATTGGTGCAGAGCAATAGACAATTTGAGATTAAAGAGTATGCAACTTCAGGAGGATTGATACTATTATATTACTGATGATTCTAACCCTATTTCCTCCAAATATCTATTTTCTTAAAGGATTGATAATTTGGATTTGATTTAAATAACTCTGTGAAATCTCCTGATGAGAAGATAGGCCTCTGAAAGAGGGTATCGATCACCGCAATGGAATATTGTGATCTGATTATCCGTGGGATCGTGATCTTCATCTCATTATGCAGGGGAACTATCTGTTGTACCTATATGAGATTTTGTACCTCTTGATCACGGATAGCAGTGAGAAAATATGTGATCCATCCATTGAGATCCCCGATTGCAGAGATATTCCGGAGTCGGGTGTAATACTCACCCGTGTTTTGTCGAGGTAAGAACTTATGTAAAACGCAGGATAGGAGAGCAATCCCTTTTGAGTGAGAAAAGGAAGATTATCATCCTGCCTATTCTACCGTTTCAGTCACAGAATGGATGTATGATCTCAAACTGACCTTTCAGGATGGCGAGTTGTATGAGAGGATCCTTCTCGGTTCCGAGGCTGATAATTTCAGGGACAAGTTCTTGGGGTGGTGGAATATAGGTGCCTTCACAAGCGACTTTCCCATGGGTCCGATATAATTCTGAACATCACGAATTACTCCCTGATATTCCCTTCCCCTGACTCCATCCAGCAGAATGGAATGCAAGTGCAGAATTATGTCCCTGGAGAGATGTCCGGTTCCTAACAGATCTTTGCATATGAGAGGGCTTTCTAGTAATTCATGACGTCTCTGATATCCCTGTGTTTTCCTGAGAGAAGGCAGGAAGATCCCGCCTCAAAGATGAACACCTCCCGCATGGTTGCTTGAGTTCCTTCTATCCGCGATGAGATGATTGCTTCCTGGGTAATAAGTGGTGTCATAAGAGATCCGGATTCTGAATGCTCTGGAGAAGGCCATAAAACCGGGAGTCGCTTCTCCGCGAACTAGAGAACATAATAATCCAATTTGGAAAACCTCCTATTTCTTCTGCAGGAACGGAGCATACATTGAGTTTTTCAAGAAGAGGGCGGGGATTATTGATCATTTGTACAGGAAATATATTCAGTATGATTCGGATAGTTATGTTCGAGGGGGAGATGAGAATGTATTTCTTATTTCTACCCTTCACGTTTCCGGCGGTATCGTTGAGTGAATCCCACCCGGATCCAACACATAAAAGGGGTCCCCATTCTTTATTATTTATTTAATCCCAAACTCACTATATAGCATATCTTTCTGGTTCGCTGCATCCCAGATGTTTATCCTTCCGGTACTCTGATATATCTTCTGATGAACAATATCCCATCCGTTAGGCAATGGATTTTCATTATCCAGTCTCTGGTTCGTTGCATCCCAGATATTCACGTGATAGACCCCTGGGCTTAGCGATGTTCCGTTATCATTCTTATCAATGAATACATTCCAGTGCTTCAATGTCAGGAATGTCTTCTCAACCGGCACGGTTATGAGGACATGATCCTTTGGCAATTCCATCATCTGTGTCGAATGAGTCCCGTCAGCATTGAATCTCACAAGTTTAATTCCGGAAGGATCAAAGTTCTCTGAAGATGATGGAATCAGATTAAACACCACCTTTCCGGAACTATCTTCTTTCGCATAGGTACAGATCGAATTCCAGTATCTTTTCGGGAGGATCTCTATTCCTATCAGTTTACAGGTATCAACGGTAGAGGTACCGGTGATATTAATCTTTTCACCGATGGAATAATTACCAATTGGATTTACGGTTATCGTCTGATTATGCTCTGCTCCCGCGAGAGGTATACAGGTAACAACGATCAAAACCAGCCCTATTACGAGTATGGTATTTCGTCCAGATACTCGCTCCTTTTTCGCCCGGGTATTATTCAGGATGAATCGTAACGAATAGTCCATTATCAGTTCACCTCATCACTTGTCATCAATCGGAGATCCTGAAATTTCCGATAAATGAAGTGGTATGACTTTTTCTTTACTCGGTAATAGATGTTGTTAAACCCTGGCTATTGTGCCAGATGATGATCATCATCTGGT
>JAZDKH010000007.1:0-12057 GCA_043803325.1 Methanobacteriota archaeon
TTTTTCCTGATAATATCGCTGATACTCGTTGTTGTCATATCAAGACAGATGATTTTTCCTCATATAAACCATAGGCACTTAACGCACAAAATATGGGTGTTTTGAAGATTCTTTAGGGTTATATAGATAAATGGGATGTTGCATATATGTTCAACCTGGTAAGTCGGAGTGAGCATTCCATATATGTGCACTCTTTCCCCAATATTAAATATAATAATATAAATAAACTATTCAGCATTATAATATCAAAAAAATGGTAGGGATTCAGTATCTTTGGGATGATTTCAAATCTGTCACTATCAGATGGAGACAAGACTTTCACGCTTCTGGAAAATCCACTGAAATACTTCGAAAGGGAAGTGCTGAAAAACCAGGCTAATTCTACGACTCCCTTGGTTAGTGTCACAAGATCGCCCAAAGCAAGGTTTTTACTATATTTGAGCAGAGGCAGTCCCGTCCTACAAATGGTTGGAGTAACAGTGTGCCTGTATATGAATGTAAAGAATAGTGACGGGTCTCCAATCTGGATAATCATATGAGAATAATGATAACTTATGATAGTTGTCTATTAGTGTTCAGAAAGGATAATTTGGATAACTATTCAGTTACTTGAAGAGGCGATTAAATTACATCCTCTTTCAAATAATGTCGATATCGATGTAGAATTCCTCTCCTCTCAATACGGCACAAATTCTGCAGTTGGAGCAGAAACCGCAGGACCCGTTCCTGAATTATCTGCTCCAGAGGAATACCTGACCGACTGTGCGGATGCCGCAATAATCGGAGTGTTACCGGAGCATATGTAACTATTCGCCTGCAGGTTATAGGTTCCACTCCCACTTCTGGCATACACCATGGCATAATAAGTCGAACCAGCTATCGGATTGGTAATAGAAACATAAGAATTCGGACCATACGAGTATTTTTCCCCATAGCAATACGAATACTTCGGATTGCAATCTTTGAAGAGGTAAAGATCAAAGGACGAGGATCCTTTACTTATATAACGGTATTCTGATTTTTTATCAAATTTATCGTTTTTGTCGAGACCCTTTCCAATCCCTGATGAACCGAAGGAATTCATTGTCCATTCGATCTTGGATCGACCATCAGCCGGAATATAATACCCAAATACTGTCGCCTGTCCCTGCATAAGGAAACCAGTCTTGGTATCTTTTTTGTATATTCCACAGAGGTTCGTTGGTTGCTCTGTGGAATACGGCTTAGGGGTCGGGGTTGGTGTTCTGGTCACGATAAGAGTAGGATATGGGGTAGGAGTTGAAGTTGGTGTTCTGGTCACGATAGGAGTAGAATATGGGGTAGGAGTTGAAGTTGGTGTTCTGGTCACGGTAGGAGTAGGATATGGGGTAGGAGTTGAAGTTGGTGTTCTGGTCACGATAGGAGTAGGATATGGGGTAGGAGTTGAAGTTGGTGTTTTGGTCACGATAGGAGTAGGATATGGGGTAGGAGTCGAAGTTGGGATACTAATTCCCAACGCTTTGGCTGCATTCAATCTTCCGCCGGATGCAATTTTACCGGATAATGAAGATAGAATATCACAATTACCAAGTATCCTGCTTTTTATCTGGTCTCCAGTCATCGAAGGATTCTGAGCCTTCACGAGTGCTGCGACTCCCGACACATAAGGGGTTGCCATGGATGTTCCATTGAGATATTTGTATCCCCTGGAAAGTGCGGTGCTGTATATGCGTACACCTGGTGCAGCAAGATCCACTGAATTTATGCCATAATTTGAGAAGGATGCCAGTTTATCATAATAGTCGGTTGCTGCAACCGATATGATGTTATTACTTGAGTATGCAGCAGGGTATATTGGATTAATATCAGAGTTTGCGCCGGTATTTCCTGCTGCGCAGATAACCACTGCCGAGGATGCATCAATAGCATCCCTAAGAGACTGGGATTCTATACCACCCCAGGAATTAGATATTATTGTAACTCCCTTCTGATTGGCATACAAAATTGCAGCAATAGCATCGGATGTATACCCATTCCCTTGGGAATCGAGAAATTTTAGGGGCATAATCTTAGAATTCCAGGTTACCCCGGTTATCCCAATACCATTATTCCCTACGGCTGCAATAGTCCCTGCACAATGTGTTCCATGTCCGTTATCATCCATGGGATCATTACTTTTTGATACAAAATTCCACCCTTGAATATCGTCGATGTACCCGTTACCATCATCATCGATACCGTTTTCTGCAATTTCTCCTGGATTTGTCCAGATGTTTGCAGCCAAATCAGGATGAGTATAATCTACACCGGTATCAACAACAGCAACAATCACTTCCGGTGAACCGGTAGTAGCTCCCCATGCCAACGGCCCATTAATATCAGCATTATTTGTCCCATAAAATGGAGCCTGTCCGGTATTATGTAATCCCCAGAGATTCGAAAAAAGGGGATCATTCGGATAGGAGGTACTGGTAGCTTGTATACTTTGGATTTCAGGAGATGATCCGGTTTCTTCTACAGGGCTTAGTGATATTTTGTAATCAGGTTCAACATACAGAACATCAGGATTAGCCTCATATGACTCTATTGCGCTCGCAAGTGTCGTACTGGTAACCTGTACAACCTGCATCCCTGGGATTCCATTTTTACCGTGATCCTGAATTACTTTTGATCCTGCCTGTTCATTTGTCGCTGATTGAACAGACATCATATCAGTCTTTGCTCGTAACTTATCAGGATTATATCTGACAATGAGCCTGTCCGTAGCATATTCTTTAGAAAGATGGGGTGTATTCTGGCTTGGATGTATCGTATTAGATTCAACGATTGAACTTTTTATATTATTATTCGTATTTTGTTCTGCAATCACGTTAGGGACACATAGACAGAAAAGTAGTAGAACAACAATAATCAACGCTGAATTTGATTTTATTTTTAAAAAGATCATAAATTCGCCTAAGAAAACTCTGACATTCCTGATATCTGCTGTTTATGGTCATCAACTTTCTCTATCCTTATAATTATTATTTTCCAGGATAAATCAGAAGAAGAGGACCATGGTGCCAGATTATTGAGTAAAATGATTAATTACTGGGAATAAAGCCGAAATAAGCCATTTTCAGTTAGTTATCAGAAATCGTCAATCCAGATCAAAAAGTATCCGATTTCAGTAACTATTTTAACGGCGCATTATTTCGGAAAGTCATTTTTTGAACTTTAGAGAATATCTAAAAATTGCATATTTATTATAACTGAACGAATAATAATCATGGGTTATCTCTCTGCATATATATTTCCGAAAAAAAATATTGAAGTTCAAATATTCGGTGGTACGCTATTAAATATCAGCAATTTACTTGATTGGAAGTCTATTGAGGAATAATCCTTACTTGTTATTCTACTGTATCCATCCGGCAAAACAATATTTGTAAAGAGAGTTTATAACGGCAAAGAGATTTCCGGGCAAGTAAAGGGTTAGATTTTTTTATTTAGGTTATCTCAACCCGATCTCCAGTGATCATGTACACAATCATCTCTGCCATATTACATGCCTGATCCCCGCATCGCTCCAGGTATCGATCGATTATCACATATCTGGTAAGCACCGGGACTGCATCTTTTTCATCCTGCATTCTTCCGATGAATTCGGTAAGAACCTGAACATATAAGTTATCTACTTCCTTATCACGTTCCCGCATAGAACCTATCTTTGTAGTAGAGCGTACCTCATAAGCACTCAATGCATCCTCTATCATCCCGATAACCAGCCTTCCCATGGTAACAAGATTAGAAGACTCCCGGAGTTCGCAACATTTGGAAAGTATTGAGGTTGTTTCTCCAATATCATATCCCATCCTGCCGACCCGTTCAAGATTATAAATTATCCTGATAGAAGCGGCAATCTCCCGCATATCCTTCGCTACCGGGTGATACAGGGCCAGATATTGAAAGAGTGAATCTTCAATGGGGACAAACATCGCCTTTAATTGATTCTTTTGCAGTGCAACCTCTACAGCTCGTTCCGTGTCCTGAGTTTCAAACGCATCGATACTTTCTCTCAGCATCCCTAACGCAAATCGCCCAAGTCCTACCACTGACTGGTGTAGGTGTTCAAGCTCTGCCTGACTTTTTTCTGTCATTGATATTCTCTTATCCAAATCTGCCGGTGATATAATTCTCAGTCAATTCTTTCTTCGGGTTCTCAAAAATCTGCCTGGTCTCTCCGAATTCTATCAGATCACCAAGGTACATAAACGCGGTGTAATCTGATACCCGAGCCGCCTGTGACATACTATGTGTCACAATTACGACACAATACTCACGTTTCAACTCTTCAATTAAATCCTCAATCTTTGCAGTAGCAATCGGATCGAGGGCACTACATGGCTCATCCATCAAGATGATATCAGGATTTACTGCCAGAGTTCGGGCTATACAGAGTCGCTGTTGTTGTCCTCCTGACAGGCCAAGTGCTGATTCATGGAGTCGGTTCTTCACTTCTTCCCACAGAGCTGCTTTCTTCAGACTGCCCTCTACAATTTGGTCCAGTTCACCCCGTACTTTCGTTCCATGTACCCGGGGACCATATGCGATATTCTCATAAATGGACTTAGGGAATGGATTTGGCTTCTGAAAAACCATTCCGATCTGCATCCTGATATCTACAGCATCAGCCTCAGGCCCATAGATCTCCTGATCATGGAACGTGATTGATCCCTCTATCCGACACCCGGTCACAAGATCGTTCATCCGATTAAAACAACGAATGAGGGTTGATTTTCCACATCCTGAAGGTCCGATGAGAGACGTAACTTTCCGATCTGCTATCGGCATAGTAATATTACGAAGTGCCTGAGTATCTCCATACCAGAGGTTCAGATCACGGACATTGATAATTGTTTCATCTAACATTGATTACCACCTGACCTTCCGGTCGAAATGAGTTCGTATCATGATCGCGATCCCATATATGGCAATAACCAGGATGAGCAGAACCACCGCAGTAGCATACTGATTATTTCGTGCCCCGGGAACATTGGTGGCCAGAACATAGAGATGATAGGGGAGTGCCATAACGGGATCGAAGACAGATCCTGGGAGACGTCTTTGCATAAATACAACTGCTGTAAACATAATCGGTGCGGTCTCTCCAGCTGCCCTACCTATTGAGAGGATGGCCCCAGTGATGATTCCCGGTATTGCCGGTGGAAGAACTACCCGGCGGACTGTTTGCCATTTTGTCGCTCCTAATGCATAAGACCCTTCTCTGATACTATCCGGCACACTTCGAAGAGATTCTTCTGTCGTCCTGATAACTGTAGGAAGAACCATCAGAGCAAGAGTAATAATTCCGGCAAAGAGGGATATACCAATTCCTAAATAAATCACCAGGAATGTGAATCCAAATAGACCAAATACGATAGAAGGGGTTCCGTTCAACAGGTCGGTCGCCGTTCTGATGAGGCGAGTAAGGAGGTTTTCTTTTGTATACTCTACGAGGTAGATGGCAGCCCCAATTCCAAGCGGAAGAGCTATTGCTATTGATCCGAGAATCAGATAGAAGGTTCCGATAATAGCGGGGAATATGCCACCTTCCCGACCTAGATTTGAAGGGGGTTCAGTCAGGAATGGGATTGTTACATACGGAAGACCATGTGAAAAAATATCATACAGGATAAATATCAGGATACAGACCACGAGAACCATCAGGATTGATATGCCGGAAAACCAGATCTTCTGAACCTGTTGCCTTCTTAAAAACCGGTCTGAAAGGGGAACAGCAATAGCACACCCGAGCACTAAAATAACTAATTGCCATAATCCGATAGCGAGGAGAAATAACAAAGTTACCCCAAACAGAGCAGAGGATAGATATGGCTTCAATGGGACGAGCCTGTCAGTTATCATCTTACATGATATCCATCCATTTTGGGTTCCCCCCCCGCATTGAGACTGATGCAGTCGTTTCATCACCTTCAGAGATATCAAGTTGATGATCAGTGTGATGGCAAGAAGAAGGACTGCCACCCCGAAGAGAGCATGATAGTGGGTCGACCCAATAGCCACCTCACCCATCTCAATTCCCAGTGTTCCGGTAAGGGTTCTGACCGGTGAGAAGATGTCCCAGATCGGGTCCGGGATGATGGCTGCGTTACCGGTAACCATAAGGACTGCCATTGTTTCGCCCACTGCTCGTCCGATTCCGAGGATAATTGCAGCCGTTATACCCGGAATTGCAGCCGGGACCAGCACCCTGGCTATGGTCTGCCAATGAGACGCCCCTAGTGCGAATGACCCTTCTTTAAAAAAACGGGGGACAGAACTCAAGGCATCTTCAGAAACACTGATGATCGTAGGAAGAGCCATTATCCCAAGGAGGATTGATCCTGCAAGAACCGACTCACCACTAGAGACATGTGCATAGTCCTGAATCATCCTAACAAGTATTACCAGTCCGAAAAACCCATACACCACTGACGGGATACCAGCAAGGAGTTCTACCATTGGTTTCAGAATTCTTCTCATTCTTGGGCTTGCCAGTTCTGCAATATATATCGCAGATGCAAGTCCTAGAGGAACTGCAACAGCCATTGCTCCAAAGGTGACCAGAAGTGTTCCGACTACCAGGGGTACTGTTCCGTACTTGGGGATAACACTTGCCGGATCCCAGCGGTCTCCAGTCAGGAACGGGATCAGACCGATATCGATAAAAGCAGGAACAGCATCAAAGAGCAGAAATCCAAGAATACAGAATATTGCTATGATAGAAGATATAGCACAGATGAACCAAAGGATTCGAACCCCGTGCTCTACCGGACGGTGCATGAATCGTTTGAACATAGATCGATCAGAACCGGGTTGTTTCATAGTATTTTTTCCAAGGGCATAAATCTTATCCCTGCATATCCGACATACAGTTCAGAGTAGTCCGGGTACTTTGGGCTTTCTGATACTACTATGGCTGCTCTCTGTTATCAAAATTCTTTCTGGAGAATATAGGGCGATATTGAGACTATAGTGATCTATTGATTATCCGGAAGAAGCATCTATATCAAAAGCAGATCCATAATCCCAGACGATATGGATATCCGAAGAGTACAGATGACTGGTGGGTCATCATTCGTTCTAACCCTTCCGAAAGACTGGATTCAGTCACTTCAGATAAAAAAGAATGATCCTTTGGGAATTGTGATTAAAGAAGATGGTGATCTTCTCATTACTGGAAATATTACTGGTGAGGCAATACAACGAAAAAAGATATTAGAGATCGGATCCGAATCTGATCCACATTCATTTTTTCGAAATCTGATAGGAGTCTATATAGCCGGATATCATTGCATTGAAATAAAGAGTAAAAATCGAATTCCACCACTTATCCGGAAGGCTGTCAGAAATTTTTCCGATCAGGTTATTGGTCTTGAGCCAGTTCAGGAGTCAGAATCAGGTATCATCCTTCGTGATCTCTTTAATCCTCTCGAAATGCCATTTGAAAACTCACTGAACCGGATGTACTCCATATCGAAAGAGATGATTATTGATTCTGTTAGAGCGCTTATTTCTTATGATATTGCACTTGCAGATGATGTGATCTTCAGGGATCGGGACGTTGATCGGCTCTTCTGGCTTATCGCCAGACAGACGAATATAATCCTGGAGAGTCCTCGAAAGAGTGAACGGATGAACAATTCCACTGCTGAGATATTTCATTATTATCAGACCGGGAGAATAGTCGAAAGGATAGCAGATCACGCAGTTTCAATTGCAAAATGTATTCAGCAATTTGACATTAGCATGGTGACAGAAGAGACCTCTGCTTCGGTGCATGATGCATCACAGGAAGCCATCAAGGTTTTTGACACCAGTATCTCTGCTTTCTTTTCTCATGATCTGAAGAAAGCGAATCAGATAATAGAATCAGTATATCAATATGAACATACCTTTCACTGTATCAATGATGAAATCCTCAATTTGCCCACAGAGTCTGCAGTTCAAATTCGGAGAGTGTCGGATAGTATAAGAAGAATTGGAGAGTATTCAGCGGATATCGCTGAAGAAGTGATTAATTACGGGGTCATTTGTTCTCAGGATACCCCTCAATAATTAGGTCTGAAAAATATCGATAGTAGTTCTCCTGACCTCCTTTTTTTGATTCTATCTGTTAACGCTGTTTATCACTCATTATCATCATCCAATATATGATACCTATAGAGCCCTCAATTCTCTCTATTCTTCTCCTTGTTTTCAAGAGAAAATCTCTATGAATCTTGACGGATTATAGGTAATCGATGAGTATGTCGCAGCATGTACCAGTAAAACGACTGTCAGCACTTGTCGGGATAGCAGGACTTCTTGTCGTCCTTATTCTCATTCCGGCATCTGTTAGTGCAGAAGGAAAGTCACTTACGATCTCCGGTTCTACAACCGTGCTCCCGATTGCATCGGCTGTTGCCGAGGCATACATGGCAAAAAACCCAGACATTGATGTTAAGGTGAGCGGTGGTGGATCCGGAGTCGGTATCTCCGCTATCGGAAAAAACACAGTAGATATCGGGATGTCTTCCCGAGATTTGAATGAAGATGAGAAAGCTGCATATTCAAAACTAGTAGTCACTCCGATTGCAAAAGATGGTGTTGCCATAATAATAAACCCAGCCAATCCGGTTGAATCCCTCACTCTCGCTCAGATTAAAGATATCTACACCGGTACTACCCAGAGCTGGAATGATGTCGGTGGCAGCAAGGAAGCCTTTGATATCGTCGGTCGCGACAGTGCATCAGGTACCAGAGAGTTTTTCTTTAATGAAGTAATGAAGAAGGCAGATTTCACCCCATTCATGCTTGAGAAGAACTCAAATGGTGCAGTTCAGCAGCTGGTCTCGCAGACAGCTAATGCCATCGGGTATGTAGGTATGGGTTTTGAGGATGGAGTAAAAGTTCTCAGTCTGAATGTTGATGGAAAAATGCTCAAACCCTCTGCAACGACTGTCAAGAGCGGTGAATACCCACTATCCCGTAATCTGTACTTCCTGACATCCGGTGAGCCCTCTGGAGCTGCAAAAGATTTCATTGATTTCCTCCTGAGTGCGGACGGTCAGAAGATAATCGAAGAAAACGGGTTTGTCTCCATCAATTAAATTGGAGATACAATTCAGAAGATTTGATATATCTGAATCAGGAGAATAACCAGGGTGCCTGATAAAATTCTGTTTGTCTGCCTGCCATAGGCATATATCCCTCTTTTCTCCTGTTTTGGTGATAAGAACGATAACAATCTCTTTTTCTCCTAAAATTTTGTTCTTCTTGATATCACATCTTCCCAAGTCATTGTTGTCATTATTCGGGATTCATATCTCTATATTTCTCCGTGCCCTCTATATCCATCAGGGATAGATAGAGAATACAGTCAAAAATATTATGGATATTCACTCCTCATCACTGTTTATGAGTCTGTATGCTCTCACTTTCGTAGTTTATTCGTTGTCAAGTTATATCTCAGGAGAAATCTTAAGATGACATCACCAATTCATTCAATAATGACCAAACTCACCGCAGGGTTTGTTATCCTTGTTCTGGTGATATCAGGATTGACGTTTCTTTTCACCTATGGGGCATCTTCAGGGAAGATTCAGGAGTCTACAGAGCAAGAACTTCTCGCTCTTGCTTCAATCACTGCAGCAGATCTAAATGGTGATGAGATAGCAAAACTTCAGCCAGGTATGGAATCTGAAGTCTTATATCTGATGAATGTAGAGCAATTGGCTGGGATGGCTAAATCTGATGATGATATTGTCAAGATATATACTCTTCGAAAAGAAGGAGAGAAGATGGTGTATGTTATTGATTCTGGGTACAATAGTGGGAAGAGAAATTTCCGCATCGGCGCAGAGGAACCATCTCCATCAGCTGCTATGGTTCAGGCATTTTCCGGCCGTCAGGTAGAAAAAGAATTTGTCAATCGTCCATGGGGAACGGTCCTTACCGCCTATGCACCAATTCTGAATGCTACCGGACAGGTGATCGGTATTGTGGGAGTTGATATGGATGCCGGAGTTGTGCAAAATAGAATGAGTTTTGTCGGTCAGACGATCTATCTCATCTTAATCCTCGGAATTTTATGTGCAGGACTCATCATCGCAGTCTTCTCCCGGACTATGATTCGGGATATTCATATTCTTATTGAGTCGGCTAACCGGATAAGCAGGGGGGATACTGAGGTTATGATCTCAATACAGCGGAATGATGAGATTGGCGAGCTCGCTTCTTCGTTTAAACGGATGGTAACCAGTCTGAAGATCCTCATGCATGAAGATTATCAGCAGGAGTGATCGGCCTGGTGGATGATCATGAGTACAACCTCCGAACTGGTTCTTGCAATAGCGACCGAGTATCTCGGTCCTGCTGCTATCACCCTTTTAGAACGGCAGACCAAGTTTCATATGAATGGCCTTTCATTTCAGGATCTGGGTCCAGAGCATTGTAATGAACTGGCCAACTGGGTGGGAATAGCATCAGCAATGTTTATCGAACAGGATCAGGCTACTCTCCTTGCTGAGAATATCAGGAAGATTAAACCATGAAATTTCTTAAGAGACAGATTGGGAATATCCGTGTACTCCATCTGGATGACGAACCCAATATTCTTGATATCACCAAGCTGTATCTTGAGCGCACCGGAAAGATACAGGTTGATACCGTATGTGAAGCAAAGGAAGCACTTCGTCTCCTTGCAACCTGCCGGTATGACGCAGTTATCTCTGATTATGAGATGCCGGTAATGGACGGGATTGAATTTCTGAAAAAGCTCCGCGAATGTGGGTTTGATCTCCCCTTTATTCTCTTCACTGGCAGAGGAAGAGAAGAAGTGGTCATTCGTGCTTTCAATAATGGAGCCACATTTTATCTTCAGAAAGGTGGAGATCCCGGCCCACAATATACCGAACTGGTGAATAAAGTAACTCTTGCTGCTGGACAATTCCGGACCAGACAGAAGATCCAGCACCTGTATCAGATCTTTCAGGCTCTTCGTGAGGTATCAGGCACCTTACACGGGGAAGAAGAGATTGATTGGAAACTTCAGAACGTGTGTAAGATCATCTCTTCTGGTCAGGGGTATCAGAATGTCAGGATTGTCCTTTTTGATCGGGATGGTGGCATCAGATCTATTTTTCAGAACGGGCTTGACGAGAGAATGGAAGAATTTACTTCGTTTGTCAAGTCAGGAAACCGGACATCCTGCGCAAAACGAGCTTTAAAGATGAATCGGGAACCGGTGATCTGCGAGCCCAGCCAGACCTGTGTATCCTGTCCGTTTCACTCGGATCACGCGGGTCTGTTTGCCCTTACCATGCGGCTTGAACATGCTGGCGAAGTATATGGGATCATATCAGTAACTCTGCTTCCAGATTTTGCTCATGATCCTGATGAACAGATCATGTTCACCGAGTTGGCAGATGAGATAGCCTATGCAATTCACCATTATACACTTGAAGAAGAGCAGACAGCCATGGAAACCCTGATGGGGACGAGCAGAAAATTGCATATTATTAACAGTATTACCCGACATGATATCAGAAATCAACTCACTGTCCAGATGAATACCTATGAACTCTTACTTGAATTTGCTGAACTCTATCCCGATATACGACAATTTGTGACTATTCTTGGATCGAGTATCAATAGTATTATGGAGCATCTGGTCTTCTCTGAAATATATCAGAAGATTGGGATCCAGCGACCCCGGTGGCTCTCGGTCGGAGGAATTATCGAAAGTATTACGTGCTCACATGAGTTTGGTGACATCTCAATTCTGCATTCAACCGGATCCGTCGAAGTTTATACTGATGTGATGTTTGGGAAGATCATTACCAACCTTATCGAAAATGCAATAATGCATGGAAAACGAGTAACAACCGTGCAGATTGGTTTTTATGAGCAGATAAATCAGGGTGTCATTGTGATAGAAGATGATGGGATCGGAGTTCCTGATGAACTCAAAAAACGAATTTTCGAGAAAGGGTTTGGGAGCAACACCGGTCTTGGGTTATATTATACCCGCGAAATTCTGGAAATAACTGGTAT
>JAZDKH010000008.1:0-3336 GCA_043803325.1 Methanobacteriota archaeon
GTTGGTGGCAGTCAGCCACAAATGAACCTGAATACCGTACCTTAAATCCTTCTGCATCGAAGAGATTGATAACCTTTTCATGGGCAGGAATCCATTCTTTTCTGATTCCACCTGATCCATACATCTTCCCTTCCGGAATCCTGAAATGATCTTTGAGAAGATAATAATGCTCTGTTTCAGAATCCCAGGCAAAACTCTGTACTCCTTTTCCAACAGTAACTACCAGGACCGTCAGAGGGCCAAATAAGGTGTAACAGGCTGCTTTTAACTTCGATCCCTTCTGAAGTACTCCCCCATTCTCATAAATCCCAACAATCGTCCCCACAGTGAGATTGGTAGATATCAAAGAGGAGCCATCAAGCGGGTCCATAACCATAGCATACTCCCGCCGAGAATTTTCAAACCTGATCACCTCTTCCTGCTCCTCTGATGCAATCTCTCTGACATACCCCGACTCCCCAATGACCCGGATCAGGTGTGCATCTGCCCATTTATCCAAGGCTGCCTGAAGTTCACCTGATGCATTGGTACTATGCTCATACGTCTGATTCTCAAGGAACGCCTTTCTGATAGGTTCCATCTGACGTGATATCAAACGGATCAGCTGGACAAGATCTGGATCACAACCACACGCTTCAAGGTATTTCTGAAGATAAACCATATTGACACCCTGTGTGACTGAAGGTGGGCCTGCATTCTATATACTGACTTGGATCATGACAGGAAATTCAGCGGTTGCCCAAGATCAAAATGCGGAGTGTAATTAAATAATAAAAGTGATGTCTCTAATAAGAGGTTCTTAGTGGTTCGTATACTTCTCGTCGATGACAAGCCCACTATCAGATATAGCAATAACTCAGGATCCAGAGGACATATTCCCCTCCATAACACAAGACTTGTGATACCGGGAATAGGTATACACGAATATTTATCAGTATAGGGCATAGACTCAGAGGTATGAAGATGATGCGATGTACTATCTGTGGACATATATACAATCCAGATACCGGCGATGCCGATATCAAGCCAGGAACAGACTTTTCTGATCTACCGGAAGACTGGGTATGTCCAATCTGTATGGCTGAAAAATCAATGTTTATCACCGTCTGATCCGTACCAGATACCAGTATAACCGAATCGTTCACCCAATCACTTTTACAATCTTTCCCTCTTTTATCACCGAGACTCGTCCACCACTCTCTGACACAACGAAACCAACCGTCCGGGTTACACAGGTAATTGCTGCAATGGATGAATGACGGGTTCCCATTCCTTTCGGGAGTGAGGCATGACTCGCATCTACTGTAATATATCGCCCTGCTGCCTTGAGCATACCATCCCCTGACACTACGAAAGCCCCATCAAGGAGTGCATACTCTTTAAGCATCTCCCTTACATCTTTCCGGGTAACGGTGAGTATCTCGGGTGGGTGGCCATAAAAAGGATTCAGAATAAGCTGCCTTGATCGAGCCATCACTTCAGCCAGGTCACCAACGAGAAATGCAGTTCCAATTGGTTTCCCTTCTCTTCCCTCTCTGGCTATCTCAACACATGCCTGGAGAATTGCATCATAGACTTCAGGGAGAACATCTGTCCCTTCGATGACCCGGTCCCGCCAGATGCGGGTACTAATCCTTCCCTCTCCTTCCGGCGTCTGTTCAGTCATATCAGTACCGACACAAAGCAGTTCGGTCAGGTCACCGGATGTCGCGTAAAAAGCCCGGGTGTTCCAGGCGATGTAGATCTTCCTTCCGTCGTACCTGAGATGTTCCATGATATGGATGGCTGTCGGTTCAGATTCGTTCGCTACCCCGAGAAAGAGATTGAAAGGTGACACCGTATCCTGGTCTGAAACCGAGGGAAGGAGTATACTGATAGGGTAACCTGTCAGGCTACCCTCAGGATATCCGAAACACCTGAGGGAAGCGTTGTTTGCGAAGGTGATCATTCCATCAGGGGTCAATTTTAATACTAACGTCTCAGAGAGCCAGAGTTTCTCTCTACATGACCGCTCGGTCTCCCGAGCCTCGGTGAGGAGTGATTCAACCTCCCGCCGATCTTCAATGAAGAGGAGGGTGCACCCAGAATCAATTCCAAGAGGCTCGCCCTCCAGGTACAACCGAACTTGTATCTCCCTTCTGGTGCTATCAATTACTTGAGCACTATACCACGGCGTGTCGATCTTTTCTTCATGGATGATGATATCAGACACTGGTTTTCCGATAAGATCCTCCCCCCGGTATCCACATAGTGCTTCCATTGCCGGGTTCATCCAAACAATAGCCCCAGATACCACCCGCAGGCAGGCAAATGGCACTGCTGCAGTGATCCTCCGCTGTATATCATATTCAGTCCTGAAAGAACGTTCAAGGAGGTTTTTATTTACTGCCTGACGAAGAACCGTAATCAGTGAACCGGGTGTAGATAATCCCGAATCTATTGACGTCATACCGGCACTGATATCAGTAAGGATAATTGAATTCTCCATGGGAGCATAGGTCAGAATAGTAGTAGATATTCCTCCACAACGGATCTCGTGTTGCCACCGGATGAGAGCAGAGGAGTATGAGAGATCGATTCCGTTTCCTTCAGGCGCTGGAACGAGGATGAGATCCACCAGTTTTCTCACGGATAACAATTGTTCTGATTCCAGATTATCAGCAGTAAGGAGGTCGACTTCCATCTGGCCGGTTAGGTACCCTGCCAGCTGATCGCTCCCATCCCCAAGGAGTAACAGAACACGGATCATGATATTCACCAGAAAGGATCATGTAATGATGAGTTCGCTGCTGATCTCTCTATGCTGATCTCTTACTCATTTTGCTTTATATCTGCCGAAGCGTTCGGGGATGGGATATGTTTGATGTCAGTGGTATCCGGGGAGATTATGAATATCACCTCAATGGTATTCGTTTGCGGAGAATGCAGATCGAATCAAGCAATAAGATTACATAAGACCAGGATGGTATTGATCAGGAGACAACTATGGGATTATATCGGGTACAGGTACGCATTGAAGGACGAGTCCAGGGAGTCGGATATCGGATGTTTGTCAGGGATTTGGCATCTCAATATCATGTGTCAGGATGGGTCAGAAACCGGGTTGACGGCAGTGTAGAATCGGTTCTCGAGGGTGAGACCGAGATGGTACACGAGGTTCTTGAAGGACTTCATGCCCGGGGATCACCAATTATCAGGGTTGATGCGGTATCCGTGACACCAGAGAATCCAACAGGAATACTAGGATTTGAGATTCGACGGTGACCATGAATTATCATTGACTCATCGGGGGCATAAGAACACAAAATTGGACCAGAATTCGGGAAGGCCTTCCAT
>JAZDKH010000009.1:0-3453 GCA_043803325.1 Methanobacteriota archaeon
CGTAGCGGCACGAAGGAGAAGAAATGAGTCCTCATCCGGCTGATACACCTGAAAAGGATCAGCAGACGAGCCGGTTTGCAATGGTGGCATAGTCTTCAAGATACAATTCCTCAGGACGGGAGGTCAGGATAGCCGGGTCAAGATCATCAATGAGAGAGACGATCAGATCTTCCCCAAAAATTGACTTCGCATTCTTGAGAATACTTCGCACCGTCTTTCTTCTACCTGCATACAGCACCCTCACCAGTTCATCGTAGATTGCCCGGTCTTCTATCGGAAACAACGGAGGGCGGGGCTCTATCCTGACAACGGTCGAGTGGACGGCAGGAGGCGGAGAGAATGCACCGGGAGGAAGATCAAAACACCGGCTGGCCCGGGCAAAGGTCTGAACCATCACTGATAATCTCCCACAGTCACGAGTTCCGATATCAGCAAGCATCCGATCAGCAAACTCCTTCTGATACATGAGCACCGCTGATTCAAACCCGATATCCAGCAAGCGGAACGTAATTTTTGATGATGCAGAATAGGGGAGATTTGCTACCACAAACTCAAACGGGGGGATTGCAACCCGGGTGGCATCCCCGGAAATAAGAGTTAGGGTGCCCTGCCTGATAGCTTTCGCAAACTCAGTCTGCAGAAAAGAGACCAGTGTCAGGTCTAGTTCAATCGCTATTACCCTTGCTCCCTTATTCAGAAGAGCCCGGGTGAGCACTCCCCTCCCGGGACCAATCTCAAGCACCTGTCTCCCGGAGAGTTCCAGGACACCAGCAATCTTTTCAACTGCCAGTGTATCAGTGAGAAAATGTTGATCCCGATAGGCACTCATCGTGAGGTGAAGAGGTGGTACTTCACTGACTGATCCTGAAGTTCCTCTAAGATTCGGTTCAGGATCATCTTCTCAGGGTGAGGAATAGACTTTATCCGTGTTGATATGTCTACAAAATTCTCAAATGGCTTCTTCTCTCGTTCCTCAAGAATCTCCCACATAAGTTTCTTCCCAATACCAGGAAGAAGAGCCAGCATATGGAGTTTGGGGGTGATAGAGATCGCCTTATTGTAAAAATCGACATATTCCTGCTCACGTTCCCTCACAAGTTTCTCAATTACAAAAGGAAGCTCATTCACGGCTCCGTGAGTCAGTTCAGCATATCCGATACGGCGTTTGACCCGTTCAATCTTCTCCCTATTCCCGCTCCCAATGTAGATGCGTTCACCAATCTCTACATCCAGAGACTTTGGAATCAGCTCAAGAAGTTTGTACTGCTCGACACCGATTGCATGCACAATTGGTTCTCGCTTGTAGATCGGACGCGGGTCATTCGGATATCCTTTCAGGAGAATATCAAGTACAATTGCGTTGACCTCTTTCTTCTCTACTTTCATGACCTCACCTAGCTGAAATGGGTCATTACTAAATCCATTATCTGATCAAGTTCTTCGGGAGTGTGAGCGAATTTATCCCTGCCAAAGACGGCTCTGACTTCGTCCCTTGTTCTTGGCATGGTGTTCGCGATCCGAAGTGCCACATCGGGCTTTACTTTCTCTACCTGAAGTAGTGCCTCAACCAGACTCCGTGACTTCCCGGCAGAGGTCCGAGCGATCTGATTGGCATGTTCTATACTCCGTCGGAGCTCATACGACATCTCTTTCCCTTTTTCAAGGCGTGCTGCTTCCACATTGAGCAGTTCTTCCTTGAGCTCAGGGACGGTAATCGCATCTTCGCGGATAATTCCTTTGATCCTCATGCCAATCGACCTTTTCCTCCACTCTTAGTACTGCTGCGCCTTGAGATGCTGAGGCCGTGAGATGATAGTCTTGAGCTTGTTTCCGTCATAGATCTGAACGAGCCATGCGCGACCCCGGCGACCAACCACTGAACCGGTCTTTCCATGGAATCGTGCGTGTGGCATCCCTTTCTGGATGCTTGGCTCACAGACGATATGAACCTTCTGACCCAGATCAAATTCCTGGATAACGGTAGTGATTGGCAAAACGCCGCGTTTTCTCAGGTCTTTCTTGAATTTATACCGGGTCTTCTTCCTCGGTCCATTGTGAAGTGCCATATATCTTTCACCTACTCTGTTTCAATTCCCTGCACGTCGATAACATCAAGTTGCACCACCCGTGCCGGTGTTCCCAGGATCTCTGATAGACTGGGCGTGGTCCGCCCCTGGTCACCTGATATTAACTCCTTAATGTACAAACCGGCCTCTCCGGTAACCTCAAGGGCGAAGAGATTCTCTTCTTTGCCTGCACATCTGAAATCAAGGACAACCCTCTCCCGTACCTTATCTGCCCTCCGGTGGGCAACCCTGATCGGGGTGCGCTGATGTATCGTGGCCCCCGTCAGTTGATCTGAGGCTGTAGAGAGGGTTTCTTCAGGGATGGAACCATCTATATCGACCAGAATCCTGTATTTTTTATGCCCTTTGTGAGCCTTAAGGGTTTCTACCTCACCCCGCTCAGTCCAGCGGAAATCTTTTACCCCGACTCTTCCGGCTGCTTCCCGGTTGATCTCTTCTTCGAGGAAGGCGAGCTCTGCCCGCCGAAGCCGGGGTTCAGACACCTCGATGATGAACGGTCTTCCTGACCCAAGCATCACCGCATCGATATCCTCCCGACCGGCACCGTGGAGGGTGGCAGATGTCCCTTCGAAGATGCGACAGAGCGGTCGGCCAATCAATTCCTCAACCGAGTCAGTATATTGCTTCCCGGTCCCATTGCACGATTCACATCCGGCACCCCGGCAGGAGCGGCAATGCCAGTGAGTCTGAGGAATACCACGCTCATACTTGAAGTACCTGCCATAGAGGAAGACCGGGCGAATCTGCACCTCTGCTTCTTCGTCATGAACATTCAGGACTATCACAACATCGGGAGTCTTCAGTTCTACCTGGAGACCATTGATCGCAGATACGGCCTTCCCGACTTCACGGTTGATCTCTGATTTAAGTGGTTCGGGATCATGCAGTGAGAGATCACTCCATACCATCTCTTCAGCCTCGGCGATAAGCGGAGGAACCCGTGATCCGATCAGGAAGGTGGTGCATTCAATTCCATCAAGTGCCGAAACAACTTTCTCGGCCCACTCTTTTGTATGATCAAAAAAGTTATTGCATATCCAGCATGGTTCAGTAGGAGGGGAATACGGTACATTTGCCTCTAGAGCCGTGAAGATACGAATCGCCTTTCCACGCATATCATTTGAGAGGCCGTGTGACCGCTTTGCGACGAGGCGACCAAGACAATGATCACAGATCTCGCCATACTCCTGTACTTTTTGGTATAATTCAGTCAGTTCCATCCAGCTCTTCTCCGATCAATCTCATTCCAGAGCAGTACGATAGCGTGGTCAGCATGCAAAACCTGCGGCCCGAGAGAGTACCTGGGCAGATCCCGGATCAACTCTTCTTCTTCAGGAGTAAAATTCTGGTGATCCGAGAGGATAAA
>JAZDKH010000010.1:0-15978 GCA_043803325.1 Methanobacteriota archaeon
TTTCACAGTCCTGAGATTCAGAATCCCTGAAGGGCCAACGGTTCCAACAACCGATTCATCGATACTAACCTGCCCTCCCGGAGGGCTTACTGCGAGTGAAAGGGTGCCGGTCAGACTCATAGGCAATACCTGTAATTTCCCCCGAACTATCATTGTAGCACCGGCTTTTGGATTTTGAAGAATTGTCTCATAATATGACGAATAACCCGGTGCTTCCATACGGAGTTGCCGCTGCACCGGGCGGTCATACACCGGGATAGAAACCTGGAGAATACCCCCGGAAATGGACCCCATATCCTTCTCATCAAGGAATACTTTTGCACCTTCAACATTGCATCTGAATTCAAAGATCCCTGATCCGATAGGAGTCCCCATATCTGGTGGAGATACCCCCTGCTCTGAGGAGAGAGAAGAATTCAAATTATTCTCTGCAAAACAACAACCTGTCATAAGAGACAGGGCAATACCCAGGATGATAATTATACAACTTTTCACAAAAACCCACCTTTCATATCTTTTATAACACCTTTGGCAGATCAAGATTATGGTTCTGCCAGTAAGAATATCTGCGAAGTTATCAGGGTAAAACTTTCCGATATAATAGAATAAAAAAAAAGAGAGGGTCCGCCTTCACAGAGCTGCATCTGATAACTATCTTTAAATATAGTCATCGCGGGTATATCAGGAAACATCCAACCATGGAAATGAAAACGCCAAAGATTACGACGCCAGGAAGACTCCCTGCAGCCGCAGCAGACGTTGCTACCGGCTTACCATCCCCGGAATCAGGAGCAGTTCGTTCAAGTGTCCCGGAGACAAGTTCCTGCCCCCCTGCAGTGACGGTAACCGGTGATGACCAGTCCTGATATCCGGCAAGTTTCAGGAGGACCATGTGCCCCCCTACCGGGATCCGGGTCAGGGTAACCGGCGTTATCCCTTTATATACATCATCCAGATACATCTGGACATTCGTCGGATTTGAATCCACTGTAAGGGTACCGGTGCCAATTGCAATCAGGTCAATCCGAACTTTGGAGATCTGACCATCAAAGACAGTGAGAGGAGTCTCTTTTCCCTGATATCCTTCCATAGTAGCACCGATGCTGTGCCCACCAATAGGGATCTGAGGTAGCTCAAGAACCCCGGATGATGGCACAACTCCGGAAGTAATTCCGTCCAGTGTAATTGACATACCTACTGGTTCTCCATCCACGTGAACAGTCCCCCATGCTCCTTCCGGAGTTGAGAATGCAACGATGGCAAGGGTTCCTGGGACAGCAAACACAAGCAGGATAACGATGAAAAGAGAGATTTTTAGTAGCCAACCTGAACGGTTCCTCATTGCTTCCTTCGGTACGCCCAGATCCCGAGTACGATACACCCAATGAGGCCGATGACAATTACCATACCAGCATATATGAATATATTATCAGGGAGTTGCGGCTCAGATCCTTCCTCCGTTGAGAACGGTTCAGGCGTCTCTACAACAGTCAGACACACAGGAATAGGAGTTGGTGGAAGAGAGACCAAAACGGCATCTATCTGATTCAGATCTGCACCAACGACCGATATCTCCCCTGTCCACTCCTGATACCCCTCCCTGGTTATCCGTATTGCCTGATTACCTATCAGGACATCATGCAGGTTCAAGGGTGAAATACCCATATACCGGTTGTCCATGTAGATACCAGCACCCTCCGGAGTAGTATTTACCTGGAGATCACCGGTGAGAGCTGGCTCCAGATTCACCCGGTAGACCGTTATTGCATTCGAGGTGACATACTGCTGCCTGATGATGGAGAGATTTCCCGGTCGTTTCACGGTGAATTCGTAGAGGCCATCTGGTACGGTCTGGATCATTAATGTGCCTGAGTCAGGAGTAAAGCCCATACTCTTCCCATTGAGGAGGAGTTCTGCCCCGGATAGGGCACTTTCAAAAAGGACAATACCGGTCCGTTCATACCCGGACTGATTCAGTTCAACCCTGACTCCCACGGTCTTTCCCGGGACCGGTTTTGGGAGAGGACCAACAAAAGTCTGATATCCGGTGTATTCAATGATGAGATTGGTGTACTGAGGACTCACCGTTACATCTACCGGAACGGTGATGGCACCATCATTAATAAAGCCCATAAACTGTTGGTCAAAATAGACCCGCGCCCCTTCGACAGGGGACTGAATCTGCAGATATCCGACCGATGCCAGGTCAATAACCCCGGTCTCTGTTTCTGCCATCACTCCAGAGTAAAAGACTGCTGGAAGAAGCACCACTGCTATCAGGAATATATACCTGTTCACTATACATCCACCCTTGGTCCTTTGAGGATGGATCTTCAGTGCTCATAACCTTTTTGAACGGTTAGATGGGATGGAAGGAACAGACAGAGTTATTGCCAGAGGAGAATTTCAAATCCAAATAGTATATTCTGCCTCTATTGGGAGGTGATTATAGACATTTTTTAGATATTGGATATAGCACCATATGATTTATGGTTATTTTGGTATGTGCCATAGGCTAGGATATCAGAAAAAATTTTGCAGATGCTTATTTGTAATCACCCAATCGCAGAACCCTCCTGGTACGAAGGATCTGGAATGTAGGCTAAAAAGAGTTCTGGATATGAATCGGGATAATTCGGAACCCGGATATTTTAGACCCTGAACTTTTCCATCCCACTCTCAAGCCTCCCCGCAACCACTGACACTTCACTTATCTGATCTGAAACCTGATCGATAGCTGCTGCTGCCTGCTCTGTTGCAGCAGCTGATGCTACTGCATCACGGGCAGTTCCTGAAACAAGATCATTTACCTCAGTCACTGAGGCAGCAATCTCCTCAACAACAGCAGCCTGATGCTCCGTGGTACGGGAAAGATCAGATATGTGCTCATTAATTGTACTGAAAGATGCTAAAATCTGACCAAAAACACTGAGGGTTTCTTTCAGTGCTATTCCACCGTTATGCACTGATATAGCCCCTTTATCCATGGTGTCTGATGCACGCTGGGTCTTGTGTTCAAGAAATGTCAACATTTCAGAAATATTCTCAGCCGATTTGCGCGAGTCGAGAGCAAGAGCCTTCACCTCACTTGCCACCACTGCAAACCCTCTCCCGGCATCCCCAGCCCTGGCTGCCTCAATTGCAGCATTGAGTGCTAAGAGGTTGGTCTGGCTCGCAATATCTGAGATCATGCTTGAGATTTTGCTGATCTTCTTCATCTCCTCCATGATCTCATGAAAAAGGCTTACGACTTCACTCGTTGACTCTGTGATCTCCTGCATCCCCAATTCAGCATCCCTCGCGAGATCAGACCCTTTCTGAGAGAGAAAACTAGTTTCATCAGCCAGGCGGTTGACCTCTGAGGTCTGGATCGCTACATTTGAGACATTTTCGGCCAGATCTGCGATAGCCTGAAGAACCTGATTGATGTCATTTCCCCCTTGTTCTGAGTTGATGCTTACATGCTGGGCTATCTCTGCAAGTGATGCGGCCCCCTGAGAGATATCCTTGATGCTTATCTCTGCCTGACTTGAAATCTCCCTCAACGCTGAAACCTGATCATTGATAAGAACAACAGCAGAGGATACCGTCTCCCCAACATCATCAAGTGAATCCTTCAGTGCAGTCCAGTCACCAGTGAGCCCGAGGGAGGGATTTATCCGGCTGGTAAAGTCATATCTGGAATAACTCCCTGATACCCGCATCGTCTCTTCTATCGGGATAATGACAGAGTCCAGATTCCGATTCATCCCATCAACAATTCGACGAAAATCCCCCTGATGGCGTGATGGGTCTGCCCTAACCTTCAAATCACCCGCTGATCCTGCCTGCACAAGCAGATCTACATCGTTGATAAGAACCCTGATATTGTCCCGCATCCGGATAAGAGGGCCATGGATCTGATCCTTCTCTGATGCTTTACTGAAATCAGCAGACATATCCCCTTCAGATATCCGGGTTACATAGATGATAAGCCCTGCAAGCCAGTCATGCACCCCATTGATGGCATGTTTGATCTTTTCATGATCTCCAACACACTCAAGATCAAGTCGCTCACTCAAATCGCCCCTGCTTATCTTCTGAAGTACCCGGTTTCCATGCCGTATCGGGGTAAGGATGGCATCCAGCATCTGGTTTATCCCGTTAATGGTCTCGGCATATGCCCCTTTAAACAATTCGGGTTGTCCCCGCTCAGCAAGTCTCCCTTCCCGGGCTGCAGTAGTCAGCCTGATGATCTCTTTCTGGAGATCAGACACCACCTCATCAAGTCCATTCACGGCTGAACGGATCTTTTCATGTTCCCCCCGGTATGAGGTAACATTTCGTGCATGAATATCCCCATTTGATATCCTCACCAAAATCTTGCTCATATCTCTGAACGGGTGTAGAATATCATTGAGCATTGAGTTGATTGAGATCATGAGAGTGAGGAGATCACCATGATACCCTTCTGTGGAGACCCGGGCTCTCAGGTTACCTTGTTTCGCTTCTTCTGCCAGTGCAAGGATACGCCTGATAGCAGATGATTCAGCAGAATTGTCCACAATCGTCACGATGAGAAGCGAACCATGGGCGGGATCAGCCTGCCGTATAGTTACCTTTGAGTCAAAATCGTTCCCATCACTCTTCTTAAAAACCCATTCAAACCTGAAATTTTTCCCTGGCTCAATACGGTCGAGCAATTTTTCAAGCAAAGGACCGGATGCACTGCCGTCTGGTTGATGAGAAACAGAAAGGGAGAAGAGAGATCTCCCCGTGAGATCACTTGAAAGGGATGCATGAAAAAGTCTGACTGCCGAATCATTACACTCAATGACTTCCCCTTCTGATAGAACCAGAATCGGCATTGGGATGTCACTAAGCACCGTTTTGATCAACGGACTTGCATAGACTCCTTCAGAGCAGACTATATTGCCGGATCCTTCTATCATATTAATACCTATAAATAATTGAGAAAATCTATGTCAAAAAAATATGTTTATTTATTGGATTGAGGATTATAAACGTCTTCTATAGGGACATGATTCACCCCCCTACTGGTTTTTATTACATACTTTAATGGTAGTGAGAAGAGAGATGAAGGAGGAATATCTTTCATGTCATACCTGATGAATGAAACAATAAAAACAGGAATTGAGACGGCCTCCCAGTTGATAGAAATCCTTGCGGTCGCCATTATCCTCGGGGCTGTTCTTGCAGGTACGCTTCGATATATGCGGACTATCTTAGTCAGGGGAGGAGATCCTGATGCAAATTACCGGACCTATAAACATGGGCTCGGGAGATCACTCCTTCTCGGACTTGAGATACTTGTCGCAGCAGATGTGATCCGAACCGTTGCACTTGAGCAGACCCTGGAGAGTATCATCTCCCTCGGCATGCTGGTTTTAGTCAGGACGTTCTTAAGTTGGGCATTAGTAGTAGAGATTGAAGGGCGGTGGCCATGGCAACGTGCTACCTGATAATACTGCTGCTTTAGACCAAACAAATCAAACGGATAGACGATGATCAACTAGTGAATCATGAGAAATAACTATAAATAGAAGCAAAACGCACATCCCATATCATTAGGTGAGAACCATGGGAATAGGAGAGAACTTAAGTGACTCATTCGGGTATGCTCAGGAAGGTCTTTTTGGAAAATGGACACGTTGGATTATTCTGATTATCTGCACCATCATCTTCCCGCTCTTGTATGGATATACTCTGCGGATAATGAAAGGAATTACCCCAGCACCAGAAGTTGAAGGATATCTTGATCTATTCATTGACGGCATCAAGATGATCATCATCTCGTTTGTGTACATGATTATTCCACTCATCATCTTCTTCGCATCAGCCGGTGCTGCAGTTGTGGGAATGATGGGAGGAAGTGGCTCAGTATCACTTCCGATGCTTGGCGCAGCAGCTGGCGGGCTGATCATCTTCATCATCGTTACATTCATCTTCAGCCTCTTTGCAACCATCGGGATAGTAGCGTTCGCCAGAACCGGATCCATGGGAGAGGCATTTGACTTTGGAGGCATATTAGCGGTCATTCGACGGATTGGATGGATCAATTATATTCTGGCATTGATTGTGCTCTGGATCATCCTGTGTGTAATTCAGGGAATTCTGGGAATGATCCCCGTCATCGGATGGCTCATCCTACTCATAATCGCCCCGTTCTTATCCATAGTATCAAGCAGATACATCTCAAACCTCTACGATCAGACATGAGATTATCAGCCCCTCATTTTTTCCCAGTCCAATTCGGACACACCCTCATGAAGGGTAATTATTCTGAGTAATATTTTGTCTTCTTCATCAGCACCGGAGCATGAAAACCAGAAAAATCCACCCTGATCGTTTGAGTATTACAGAAATATAGCTGTTTGATCGGGAACGATTAAATCAGTACCAGTTCAACGACTATTATATTGGTATGATAATGAATCTTCATCAGATCTTCAAGGAATCCCGGGTTCTCACGGTTATTCTCCTCTGTCTTATCTTAGTCTGCCTTCCTGCCAGTGCTGAACCGTCAGGAGGGAGTATAGAAGCCCTCAGTTCCATCCCATTTATCGGTAATCTGACCTCAGGGCTTATCGGGAGTCCACTTTCGAGTCCGGTGGTTATTCACTTCTTCTTTAACCCTGGGTGCGGGGCTTGCGAGAAGATCCATCCATTCGTCGTTGCATACGAAGCAAACCATTCAGAAGTCTTAGTGCAGTATCACAGTCTAGCCGGAAATCAGACTAATATCGAACTCTTCACCACATTCCAGAACGCATATAATATCTCCCATGCCCAGATCCCCATCCTCTTCCTTGGTAATACTACCCTGATGGGAGATGAGGCAATATCAGAGAATCTCGACGAAACAGTCAAATCAATTCAAAAAAGCGATACCAGAGCAGGTCTGCTTCCAAACCTTACCCCCGATATCGAGGCAACATCTCCATCCTCATCGATTAACCCGATTGTTCTCCTAGTGGCTGCAATTGGTGAAGGACTCAACCCTTGCGGACTCCTGGTCCTCGCACTACTCCTTGTCTCCCTGATAGCATCAGAATCCCGCCGTACCGTTCTGTATATTGGACTGGCATATATTGTGGCGTTCTTTGCAGTCAGGCTTCTCTCTGGATTTGCTATCTTCTCAATCATACAGATCCCCGGACTCTCACAGACCTTCACGATTATTGCAGCTGGAGTAGCCCTGATTGTAGGTGTTACCCAGGTAGCTGATGGCCTGTCAAAGAAACAAAATCCCCTTTTTTCTATTCCTGCTTCAAAGAAAGGGTTGATATCCACGTATATGAAAAAAGCCAGTGTCCCGGCAGGCCTCGTTGTCGGCGCTCTGGTCGGCGTCTACGGGATGGCATGTACTGCCGGGATATACATCACCATCCTGGGAATGTTATACAAAGAACCGGCTATTGGACTCATTTATCTTATTCTCTACAACGTGGTCGTCATCATCCCTCTGCTCGTAATCCTGTTCCTGGTATTCTTCGGGATTCCTCCAGAAAAGGTTAATACATGGCGTGATGAACAGAAAAGCATGCTCAGGGTGTTTATTGGTGTTGTGATGATCATCATGGGGATCATCATTCTTATTCCAATGCTATAATCAGGCAAAAGATGATAATCAGACAAAGAAATATATTTGGATCTTTCCCAGCACTTTTTTACCTTAAGCTACGTTGAATGTTTGCCAAGCATTATCCTCCGAGCCATGAACATCTCTGGTAGCGATATAGATTAGTATTCAAAAAAGAGTTTTGAATCTTTAAGGGGAAGATTCGGAGTTAACTGATGAGAATATCAGGGTTCATGGTGACATAAAGATCAACCGTCTCGCCCATTAACGGAGTCATCCCAATATCCTGAACCAATGTCACATATCCGGGTTTGGTTGCGGTAAGAGTTTTGTATGGGGTTCCAGTGACATACACCTCTATCCAGAGATTCCCAGAACTGTCAGTCTCCCCTTTCATCTCACCATCAAGAGATATCTGTACATGATCCTCATTGGAATGAACTGAATAATATCCGGTATCCCCACCAATTGCTTGAGGAGTCGGCAATGGTGTTGGAATTGGTGTGATGTCTACCCAGATATCCATTGTCTGGCCGTTTACAGGAACACCAGGTAGTACCCGGGTGATACTCTGATAATCTGAACCAGACTCGTAGGTGACGGTGTACTGCTTAAAAGGAGTCCCGGTTGTGTATATCGGAACAGCAAGCATCCCACCGATGATGTCACCTTTGTATTCATTATCAAGGTACACTTTTGCCCCGTCAGCAGGGCAATGAAACTCATACCACCCCATATCCCCGCCGATGAGAGCCAGAGATGGAACTGCTGTCATTACAAGTGTCAGGAAAAGACCAAGATAGAAGATTAACCTCATAATATTCACTTCTGCAGACTCCTGCCACCAGACAGGAACTCTGTAGTATTGATAATCTTCTTCTTGAGAGTTATATCTGATGGTCTCCAGGTTCCACGCTCCGAAATGATCTCCTTGATGTCTGAAAAAAAAGATTTGACCGATCAGGGTATCCGATCAAACTGATCTTTCCCAACGCCGCATACCGGACAGACCCAGTCATCAGGCAGATCCTCAAACGCAGTGCCCGGGGGAATACCAGACTCATCATCACCGAGGTCAGGATCATACACGTACCCACAGGGGATACATTCATACTTATCCATCTATCTCTCCATACCTGGATACCTGCTGACTCCAGGATATGGTTCAACATATGGCAGAAGACAGGATAAAGAGACCGGTGCATACAGAGGGGAAACAACTGAATCTTCAGAAAACAACACTAATACTCTGTCCCCTGATACATGCTTATCGCAAGTATTACTCAGGCTCGAAGAGTATACTATTTAACCCAATGATCACAACAGGAGCATAGATGGGTAAGCCTAGTGAAGTCGGACAAAATATCCTTGACAAGAATGGAAGACGGGTCGTCCTCTTTATTGCCGTTCTAGCAGGATTTATAACCCCGTTTGATGGTTCAGCAGTCAACATTGCCCTTCCGGTAATCGGTGCAGAGTTTTCTATGGACGCAATCTCACTCTCCTGGATTGCAACAGCTTATCTCCTCGCTTCAGCAGTATTTCTTGTACCCTTTGGGAAGATTGCAGACATTTACGGAAGAAAGAAGATCTTCATGTATGGGATTGCAATTTTTTCAATCTCCTCACTCCTCATGACCATGGTACCATCAACAGGGATGTTGATTCTCATCCGGGTTCTTCAGGGTATCGGCAGCGCCATGATATTCGGGACCGGAGTTGCGCTCCTGACAGGGATATTCCCGCCAGGTGAACGAGGAAAAGTGCTTGGCATCTATATCACTTCAGTGTACTTCGGACTCTCAGTCGGACCGTTCCTCGGTGGAATACTCACAGATCACCTTGGATGGAGAAGTATTTTCATGATAAATGTCCCGATCGGGATTCTGGCAATACTTCTTATCATCTGGAAACTGAACGGAGAGTGGGCAGAGTGCCAGGGTGAGCGGTTCGATCGCATTGGTTCAGTTATCTATGGATGCTCACTTATCGCCGTCATGTACGGATTTTCCCTTTTGCCAACATTTACCGGGGAAATTCTCATTGGAACCGGGATAATACTCGGAATCGCATTTGCCATGTATGAGTCAAGAATAAGCTTCCCCGTCCTTGATCTGCATCTCTTCTCAGGAAACCGAATATTTCTCTTCTCTAACATGGCTGCACTCATCAATTACAGTGCTACGTATGCAATTACGTTTCTGCTGAGCCTTGACCTCCAATATACTAAGGGGTTTACCCCTGAACATGCCGGATTTATCCTGATTGCCCAGCCAGTGGTTATGGCCATCTTCTCCCCCCTCTCCGGCAGGCTTTCTGATAGGATAGAACCTGGAAGAGTCGCTTCAGCAGGAATGGCACTCACCACCCTCGGTCTCTTCCTGCTCATCTTCCTCACCGATATTACCCCGGTTTGGTACGTCATTATCAGTCTGATAATCCTGGGAACAGGGTTCGGATTTTTCACATCCCCGAACACAAATGCCGTGATGAGTTCGGTAGAAAAACGTTATTATGGGGTTGCTTCAGGAACGCTTGCAACAATGCGACTTCTTGGCCAGATGCTCTCTATGGGATTTGCTATGATGCTCTTTGCAATATATATCGGGCCAGTTCAAATCACCCCTGAATATTATCCGCTTTTTATGGAGAGTCTCCACATTGCATTTATTTTTTTCACGATACTTTGCGGGATAGGGATACTCTTCTCGCTCGTCAGAGGAAATGTAAGAACCTGATGATTATCACATAAATTATTCCATTTTTTTATCATCAGCCAGTTTTCAAGCCGGGTATCCAAAAAAAATGTACTGCTTACTCTCGGTGATTCAATAAGAGTTATACGATTGCTCACCTTATGTTGTAGATACCTCAGTTGAAAACTCATCAAGATCTCATGATATCCTTCCAGGTACTGTATGGCATTTCTCAACAGCATGGATAGCCAGGAATATTCCCTTGATAAACCAGATAGGCATACCTCTATGATATCTATCCTGTATGTTGACGACGAGGAGGCCCTGCTCTATGCAGTAAAACTTACTCTCGAAGATACCGGTAGGTGTTCAGTCGATACAGCCTCGTCGCCGGAATTGGCTCTTGTGATGCTCAGTTCACACCCATATGACGCGATAATATCAGATTATGACATGCCTGACATGAAGGGAGTAGAATTCTTGCAGATGGTAAGAGCCAGATTTGGTGACATCCCATTCATCTTCTATACCGGGGTCTCCAAAGAAGACGTTCTTATCGAGGCCATTAATAACGGAGCCAACTACTATCTACAGAAAGGAGGAGACCCAGAGCCCCAGTTTGCCGAACTGATCCATAGCGTCGAACAGGCAGTATTCAGAAGACGAGCAGAGCAGGCACTTCATGAGAGTGAAACCAGATACCGAAACATCATCGAGAATATCATCGATGTCTACTACCGGACAGACCATGAAGGAAAATTAATATTTGCAAGTCCGTCTTGCCTGACTTTGCTCGGTTATGACTCGATGAATGAGGTTCTCAACAGGCTCAATGATTCATTCTGGAAATTTCCTGAAGAAAGAAGCCAGATGCTTGCCATTTTGAGGAAGAATGGACAGGTGCATGATTATGAAGTCACCCTACTGAAAAAATGCGGCAAGGATATTGATGTTGCAGTAAGCACCCGATTTTATACCAATGAAAATGGAGACATTGCCGGAGTAGAGGGAATATTTAGGGATATTTCAGAACGAAAACAGGCTGCATCTGCTCTACAGGTCAGTGAGGAGCGATATCGACAGTTTGTAGAGCATTTTCATGGAATTGCGTACCAGATCGAATACCCTGGCTACACTCCCAGGATATTTCAAGGGGATGTTGCCACCATCACGGGATTTCCAGAGATAGAGTTCTCATCTGGTACGGTGTGCTGGATTGATCTGATCCACCCTGATGATAAAAAAATGGTACTCATTGAAGGCCAATGTCTGATTGATGATCCTGACCGGATTGGGACGACCGAATATAGAATCAGACACAGGGACGGGCAGTGGCGATGGATCAGTGATACATCCCAGTCAGTAGCAGCGGTATTCAATCACCCCGGACTAATTCAGGGAACTATTCAGGACATCACGGCAAGAAGAGAAGCAGAAGAGGAATTAAAAAACCTCAATGAAAATCTGAATGCCACGAATAAGGAACTCATAGCAACTGAGGAACAGTTGCAAGAGAGGAATCTGGAGCTCATTGAGCAGCAACAGATACTGAATAAGTCACACAATGCACTGAGAAACGCGAACCGGCAGCTCAACCTTCTCTCTGGGATCACCAGACATGATATCCTCAATAAAATTACCGTGATGAACGGATATCTGACTCTGGCAAAAGATGAGATAACTAATCCGGACATCAGAGAATACATTGATAAACTGGAGTCGGTTACCAATGACATAGAAGGACAGATTGATTTTACCAGAATTTATCAGGATCTCGGGACGCATGAGCCATATTGGATCCCAGTCAGTCCACTCATCTCCACAATTAATGTCCCAGTGATGATAGAGTTCAAGGCCAACATAAACCACATCGAAATATATGCTGATCCCATCTGTGGAAAAGTTTTTGAAAACCTGCTAGACAATACAATGCGACATGGTCAGAAGGTGACAAAGGTTCAGATCTCATATGAACTTACATCTGCTGGTATGAAGATCATCTGGGAAGATGACGGGGTTGGTGTTTTAGCCTCTGAAAAAGAAGCGATTTTTGAGAGAGGCTTTGGGAAAAATACAGGTTTAGGCCTTTTTTTGGTTCGAGAAATCCTCTCTATCACCGGTCTTACTATCAGTGAGACCGGACCCGAAGGTGAGGGGGCCAGGTTTGAGATCCTCATCCCGGATGGGAAGTACCATATCAGAGAGGAAGAGAGAGATGATGCTGAATGAACCTCAGCAAGAGCTCTATCATCCATACATCCAGGTAATCGAAGTACATTCAGGTTTTATCATTCGCCACATTCCTTTTCAAACATACCCTTAAGCTCACTGATTGACCGAATTTGCAGTAGTTCGTTGATATTAACCCCGATAGAATATGTAGGAAAGAGACCGGCCATCATATACCGGGTAATCGCGTGAATCCGTGACTCGACCAGTACTGACCTGGCCTGGCACTTGATATGGTGATCACCGGGATGCGGCTGGTTGGTGTCAATACTAACCAGCAACTTTTCTGCCTTTTTCAACCGTATACAGAGGTCATCACAGATATCCGAGGCAACTTTTCTGCTGAGCACACTCTGCAGAAATTGCATGGCGATAAACTGACTGAAGAGGAGTAACAGTATCCAGGCATTGGTCCGATACTCAATAAAATTTGCAACATCCACATAGATACCGAGCGTTATTCCGGGAAGGAGGATAGCGATAAGGAAAATAACTACAGACAGAGAGCCGATTATCACAAAGATGACACTAACCATTCCAAGAATCAGATATCCGGTCCAGTTATCCCGGTTCATGCCAAAAAGTGACCGGGCAAGGACGTAGAAGTGATGTCGAAGGAAAAATACTACCAGATAAAAGATAAGAATACCCAGGCACTGAATCGTGATAAGGTACATCGTCACGTAGGGGATCGTATGAAAACTTCCAAGCAGGAGAGAGAAGATAAGAGATAAGGAGTAGATCAGGACCACCCCCGCAGTGAGCGGGACGATACTCATGACAAAGAACCTAATACCAAGCCTGACTCCGGTCTTCTTCTCACTGAAGATATGAAGGTGTTTTACCCAGTCAAGAATCTGTCTCCTATCATGGGGGATTGCAGATCCTCCTTTTTTTATGATGTGATGATATGGAAACAAAAGAAGCGGGAGGAGCGGATACGTGAGATAAAAGTATAAACTAGCGAGGATCCACAGAACCATATATGTCCCGGTAGTAGCGACAATACACCAGATGTTAAGAATACCAACCAGCCCGAGGAGAACATAGGAACGGGCGGGTATCAAATCGTTCATAATTCCTGATTGTATCGTTGCCAGACGGGAAATTTGAGCAGGTATTGCAGAGAGAATTTCCTCCCTACTGATATCCAATGCGCGGTCTCCTGTTGATATCAGGGAGTCGGGAGATTGGTGATCAGAACTCATAGCAGCTAACAGAATAACACCTCCCGATACTCGGGAAGCAGTTCTCCCGCATGGACCAAGACCGACCATAACGGTGACAGGGATGAATACTCTTACTCATGGGATATCCTCTCGGGTTCAAAAATCTACCTGGCTCTCAATAAGTCGCTCAATCCGCCATATCCTCTCTTCGAGTTGATCACTCATCAGGAGTTGATGGGCCCGAATCAGGTATTCCCGTGCTCTGAAAAGGTCCTGCTCTTCAAGAAAATCATCAGCAATCCTGACCAGTAGTCCGGCAATTATCGCCAATTGTACACCGGGTCGTCAGAATGCCCCCAATCTCTTGAAACACCTCATGAAAACAGGGATGTTGCAAAAACCGTTCATATTGAACGAGAAGGTAACGGGGAATTTCTCCATAGTTACCGGGCATACCATCATACATCGACCTGATGAGCTCCCCGCAGAGCTCCTGACCAGTCATCGGAATCTCCTGGCAGACCGAGCAGGTTTCCCAAAGCCACTAGAGGGAACGGGAACCATACTCATCCCGTTGAATTCAAAGCATATCCTGATACCAGACCACCAATCTGATCAACATACTGCTGATAATCACCCAGTTTTCCAAGTGAGAGAGCCTCCTGGGCCCGGGTATATAGTCCGGCTACCTGACCCAGGATACCGGTATTATCAGGTGCTGCCGGGACAGTTTCACCCTTATCAGACACTACTGGTTGCTCACCGCCAAATATCACATTCATTGCACCAGCAAGCGTTGGCTGCATCGTCAGTCGATCACTATATGATACAATAACCCGTTGCAGCTGCGGAAGAGTACCTTTCTCAGTCGCCTCCAGATAGAGTGGTTCCACGTAGAGCAAAGAGTTTTCTATCGGTATAATCAAGGTATTTCCCCTGACAACAGATGAACCGGCCTGTGACCAGAGGGTTATACTCTGTGAGATCTCTGGATTCTGGTCAATCCGTGCCTCTATCTGCATAGGTCCATAGGTGAGTTCCTGTTTTGAGAACTGATACACGATCAGTTTTCCATAATCATCAGGATCACACCTGGCTGCCATCCAGCCGATAAGATTCTGCTTGTCCCTCGGAGTGAACGGCATCATCAGAATAAACTCCTCCTTCTTCTCTCCAGGGAGCTTCATGATCACATAATATGGTTCTATACGCTGGCGGGATCCCCGGTATACCTCGTCAGGGATGACCCAGGCATCTTCCCGGTTATAAAAGACCCGGGGATCCTTCATGTGATAGGTGGCATACATCTCTGCCTGTACCTGAAAAAACCCATGAGGATACCGGAGATGACCTCTCAGTTCTCCCGGCATCTGATCTACCTGACGGAAGAGTCCAGGGAATATCTTCTCATACGTATTGATCATCGGGTCAGATTGATCAACGACATAATACCCGATATCCCCGGTATAAGCATCAACAACCACTTTTACACTGTTCCGGATGTAGTTCACTGGTCTCCCGGACTGGTCCGGGGGGAGTGTCGATTCAGAGTATGGATACCGATCCGATGTCGTATATGCATCAATAATCCAGTTGAGTCTCCCATTTGCGATGACAACATAGGGATCAGAGTCATACGTTAGGAATGGAGCAATGGTTTTAACGCGGTCAAGAATGTTTCGATGCAGGTGCAGTCTGCTCTCCGGGGTCAGGGATCCGGATACAAGGAGTTCGACTGAACCAAAATTGATAGCATATACCAGTTTGGAGAGTCCGGAGAGGAGAACACCACCGGTTTTGTCATAGACCGTATAGATGTTCTCATTCCCAGACGGATAATCGAACTCATCAGTTTCAGAATTGGTGATGATGTACGGATTATTTCCTTCACCATAATAGATCCGTGGTTGATCCAGGGTCAGATATGGAGAGGTTGGAGGAATGTCTTTCACATAAAACTCAGGCAATCCGTTTGCAGTCACTTTATCTACCGGACTCATGACTGCCCCGTATCCATGGGTGTATACGAGATGCTGGTTCACCCAGGTCTGTGCCTGCGAAGGAAGATTATTGGTGTTCATCTCTCTGGCAGATATCAGTACCTGCTTATACGTTCCATTGAGCCGGTACCGGTCCACATCCACATCATGGAAGACATAATAGGTCCGGAAGAGTTGGAGCTGCTCAAGGGTGGTCGTCATGGGTCTCCAGTCCCAGAGCCTGATATTTGCGATGGTTGCTGAATTTTTCTGAATATCTGCACTGGTGAGATTGTAGGATACCGGGAATTCCCTGGCATCTG
>JAZDKH010000011.1:0-7354 GCA_043803325.1 Methanobacteriota archaeon
ATACCGGCTCATCAGGTACTCAAGAGACTGAAGTATTCGGATTTCATATTTATGGAGTAATCTGATGTGATCAGCCGAGAGATGCATTAGCTTATGGTTTATGGCAGAGAATACATAAGCCTGATTGGGAATTTCATGAAATGTTTCAGGTGTGGGAAGTCATCAGTCCACTATCAGAGATATTCGGGCCGGCATCTCTGTGCTGAACATCTCTGTGCAGATATCGAGAGTCGGGCCAAGCGGGTGATCAGACAGAACAGGTGGCTTCTCAAAGGTGAACGGATAGGGGTTGTATCAGGGTTTTCCAGAAGCGCTGCACTCTTCATCTTTCTTGAGCACCTGGTTTCCAGAAGAAGCGATGTCAGTGTTGTGAGGGTTTGCCCACCTCAATTCAATGGTGTTATGGGTAGTCTCTCATGGTATCAGGTACTGTCCCAGGCGTTGTCTGAATCAGGCATTACCCGGCTGGCTCTCTCGGACTGTGTAGAGGATCTTGCTGAACAGACCCTTTTTCAGATCTTTTCCGGGGATGCAGATACATTATTATCATCTGATATTCCCGGTCTGTCACTGCCATACCTGCAACCGTTCAGGGAAATTTCAGTTGAAGAATTGCATTTATATATACAGTTTTACAACGGTGTCAAGATCGAAGATATCAATTTTCCTCCTTTCAATATCAATAAATCTGTCATTTCTTCGAGTATCCACTCACTGCTTGAAGATTTTTCATCTCATCATCCGTCAGCTTCTCATGCGCTTGTAAGGTACCGTGACAATCTTCGTGACCTTGCACATGCTGATTGAACCCTTTTTCTGCCAGGATGGGATGTACTTTCAGGAGGAGTTGACTCCGCGCTTGTAATTACTTCTCTGCTGCAAGGCGTTGGGAGCTTCACAGGTTCCTGGGCTCTTCCTGCTCTGTATCGGTACTCTTTCTCAGGATTTATCTGACGTAGAATTACTGGCTGATAGCCTGTCGATGCAGTTAATTTCGAGCCCGTCCAGAAATTACTATTGAAGAAAAGATAGTTGCCAGGAATATTGCGACACGGCACTAACTGGTGTCTGCCCCGTCATTATCCTGAATTCATGAAAAGAGATACATATCCTGGTATAAATCCTCAAATTCTTTTGGATGATTCAGGAATCGGAGTCTCATTTCATCCCCTATTAACTCATATAGTGATTTGTCAGGGAAGGGTTCAGGAAGGTGGGTACCGGTTGCATCCACGATTCTGATATCAGGAATATCAGCTGGAAATACCGGGTTTTTCTTCATAGATCCATCCGTAAAAATATAGTATGCTGCGCCCCTCATCTGCTCGTATGGGAGATAATCGCTTGCAAAAGCAGATGATACAAGGTTTGCCATGGTCAGAGTATCGCTGGTTGGATTGATGGTTACATGACCATATCCTGGGGGGATCAGGATCAAATCCCCTTTTTCTGCTCTGACTAAAGCGACATCTGACAGATCCCGCTTCTGCAGGAGGTAATATGCGGCGCCTTCGAGAACTTCATATATCTCAGGGTAGGCCTGCCCGTCCGGGGATAGGGGGTGGTAATGCCCTTTTGTCTTTATCCACTCAAGACACAGGGTTCTGGCAGGGATCCGGGTGACATCATACCTGATCTGATTTGATGCCAGCCATTCCTTATCCGAGGCATTACGGCATACTCCTCTGTACATCTCATACAAAGGGCCTGCACAGGGACAAGTAGGGTCTGCTAGTACCGACTGGATCTCGGCACCTGATCGTATATCGGGATTATTGAGTGGGAGGTCCATCATAACAATTCATCCTTTGTTTTGGCAATAAATCTATTGGTTTATTCTATATGTCAGTGATAAACTCCATCCTGGCTATATCGGTAACCCCTTTCATAGCCTGCATTTGTACATAGATCCCCTCTTCACGCAGAGCAGCCATCCAGTTCGTCCCTCCCAGCGCAGCTACCCCCATATATTGAGGTTCCACTGCCACTCCGAGGCAGGGAGTATTTGGAAGTCCGAGATCAAGAATGCCGGTAAAATAACTTTCACTCAGTTCTTCGAGGATCTCAGCAACTTTATCTTCGGCCTCCATATGACACTCCCGGATATTTCCGAGGAGACTTCCAGTCCCGGTGCGCATAACATTCAGTACTGATGTGATCTCCTGTGATATGAGAACCTGCAAGGGATCAATGGTGGTATATTCATATTTTATCAGATGGGTGAACCGATGGGGGATATTCTCCTTAACCTCAACGACCCCTCCTCCGATAGGGTTGAATGGGATGCCCCGTTTTACCAGGAGTCCGTCAAGTGTCGTGCTACAGAGCGTGAGGAGGCCACAGTGACCTTTGGGGATGGTGTACCCGTCATTGACTTCACCTTCTTTGAGTATCCTGATAAGACCACTTGGGGAGACTCCGGCTTCGCATGTTGCTTTGAATACTGAGAGGGTATATTCCAGATCTTCCTGATGAATAAGTGACAGATTGTAGATGACAGTTCCTGTCCCTTCCGCAGGTTCGAAGGTGACCTGCATGGCATAGTCCTCGATCCGATGGTTAACAAACCTGAGAGGATCACTCATGGCTCAGTGTATCCGGTATAGATATAGAAAAATTGTTCTTTTTTATGAGTCCATCTGTATAGTAATGGAACAAAGGATCAGGGAGAAGGCAGTCAAAGCAGTTTCAGATATTTTGAAATCTGCAGGGTGTGATGTGCATCACGCATCCCCGCCTATTGACCTGTCTGCCATAATTGGCAGTAAATATCTGGTAGTAGTCTGTTCAGATGATCCAAATGAGGCTGCCCGGCTTTCAGAGACTGAATATACGGTCCGGGGAGAACAGGGTGAACAGATCTGTGAAAAATTGCTGGTAACCTTTGATCCTGGAGTCGAAGCGCCGGAATGTGTCGTCTGGTATGCTGATGAATTTGCACGGTATGCGGGTGAGTCAGTGCTCTCCCGGGTGCTTGGGCGCCAGTTGGTGCTCCCCATCGGAGAATCTACTACTGATATGCGAGAATCTGGTTTTTCTGATACCAGTGCAGGGAATGGAGTCAAGATACCACATCTGCCTGTGAGAGTTCATCGTGAGGAGGCAGAAGATAAGGCAGGAGTTCCCGGGGTCGCTACCCTGAAATTCCTCCCATACTGGTTATTCCGGTATACCAGTAGGGGTTCAGCAATATTTAAAGATCAGGAGATATCGTTTGATGGTTCCGGGGTGGGAGCACTGAATGCAATAAATGGTTCATTGATCGAAGTTGATCCTGATACTGTCACCCGCCGAAGTATTCCACAGGGCTCTGAAGTTATCAAGGCACAGATAGACAAAGATGCTGCTGATGAGAAGATAACCGGACTCCTGATCCACACTATGACGCGGAAAGTGAAGGCGAGACAGGTGAAAGGGGATGCTATCTATTATGAGGAGAAGAATGTGGCCCCGGATCGGAGTCATATCGTGCTTGAACTTCGTGAGCTTTTTATCCCGGTATGGCAGGTAAAAGGGAAGAAGATCGTAGAGATCAATGCGTTTACCGGAGAGCGTCTGCGAGAACCGATGGATGATGGGGTAGAGGTCTTTTAATAGTGCAGATTCACCTTGTTGCTATCGGGAAAGTGAAAGAACTCTATCTTCGTGATGGCATCGATGAATATCTTCGACGGCTGTCCGGGTTCTGCTCACTCAAGGTCACCGAGTATCCTGAATCAAGGATGAAAGATAATCCCTCTTTGTCAGAGATTACTACTGCCTGTCAACAGGAGGGGGTTAAACTTCTGAAGGCAGTAGATTCTAGTGGGCTGCTCATCGCGCTGGATCCAAGGGGATTCTCCTTGTCTAGCGAGGATTTTGCAAAAAAATTACAAAAATGGGAGATCGAAGGCCCTCATAAAATTGCGATTCTCATTGGTGGCCCTCATGGGTTGTCAGATGAGGTCAGGAATCGTGCTGATCTCCTCATTTCACTCTCATCGATGACATTTCCTCACCAATTGGTCAGGCTCATTCTTCTGGAACAGATATATCGGGTATATACTATCAACAAAGGTCTACCCTACCATCGGTGAGAGTCTTAAAATTGGTATATTATACCAATACTGGTATCTGCACAGGATTCCGGTGTGGATGTCTTGGGGGCGCCTGGATCTGTGAAGATGCTTTAATAAAGGTCATGACATCATCAGATGACTTGAGAAGGCGAATTACTTCTTTCCACGGTTCAGCATAGACATGGAGGTCAATCCACTCTCCCGGATCCTCAATCATCGGGTATGCTATCTGTTCTTCTCCATGTGGGTTAAATCTGGCATCTATGCCTGGTTTATTTCCCCGGGCATCGAGTCGTATCCATCGCTCATCCTCTTCAAACCAGATAGCGCTAAGGCCGTGCAGGACGTACTCACCGGTTCCCTTCTTGATTCTTTGATAACAGAGACCGGCTGGGATCCCGATAACGCGACAAAGTGCGACGAGCAGGAGGGATTTACCAATACAGAGTGCATGGCCGGAAGAAATGATCTGTGCCGGTTTCCAGACCAAATCTGACTGTCCAATATCTACAGAATGAGCTACTTCATCCCTGACATACTGGTAGAGATTGGTTATTTGTTCACATTCATCATGTGCACCGATGATTAATTCTCGGGCACGGACCCTGATAACCGGATTGGTACAGGTAATCAGGGGGGAGCAGGCCAGATAGGGGGTGATCGTACCTGGTTGAATGATCGGGGGGATCGTCATGTGTAATCACCTGTTTCAATCATCCGGAGACCCTCCTTATTAACCTTTTGACACCTTATATTATTTTTAAAAACTTAAATTTTCGCTGTTTTACCCTATTGTATTCTATTTCCTCCACAAAGGATTCAGAAATGCATTAATCTGGTTTTAATTGCGTTTAAGGTCGAATATGACATCTTTATCTCGAATAGGGATAGTTTTTGAGAAAGAAGGGGAGTCTCTTGCTAGTGCAGAATTCGGTTATAATAACATTTTCTCTAATTTACGTCAATACCTGGGTTATATCGGTTCATTGGAAATAGATTCAGTAATTTTATGCAAAAAATTCAAAAAAGACTGGTTTAGAAAAAAGGACGGATATTATCTTTGATGAATGGCGCGGCGCTTGCGCCATGGAAAAGAGAAAACAATAAAAATATCTTTTATTAAAGGGGGAAGGGGTTAATCTCGGGATATTTTTTAGTTTGATGTGGCGTTGATCACTCTACAATCATGTTCTCGGCATACCGATCCTCAGTTGCAAGGAGAAACTCATCAGACATACTGAGACTGCCTTTAGGACAAACCTCATTGCATTGGCTGCAGAAGATACATTGGGTCACCCAAATCCGGACACGCTTGGTATCAGGAAGAAATTCGATTGCGTTGGCCGGACAGACCCTGATGCACATCTTACACCCGATACAGGTATCTCGATCATATCGGATCTTTCCTCTAAACCGGGAGGGCGTCTGCACGGGGGGGTTGATTGATGCTGTTCCTCCTGCTACTGCATTGAGATATGCGGTTATTGAGGGTGGGAGATTTTTTGCCGGGAAGAGGTTCGTTGCCGGTTTTTTAAAGAGTTGGCGCAGAACCATGGAGACAGCTGGCAGTTTCATCATGAGAAGCACCCCCCGGAGGTAAGCATCCCGTCAATAATGATCAATACCATCCCGAGTAGCCCTGCGGCAGTGAGCCATCCCCAGTACAGGGTAACAACCGTATTTATTCTGAACCTGGCCATAGAGACACGAATCAGGGAAACTGAGATGAAAGTCACGATAATGACCTTGATCAGGAAGAAGATGAGATCAATACCCATGGCTGGTATCCCTGATATTCCAAGAACTGGTGAGAGATTCCAGGGCAAAAACAGAAGCACCGTAAGTCCGGTCATTGCGACCAGTTTGACTGCCATCGAGAGGGTGAAAAGGGCAAGGTTGCGCCCTGAGTACTCGACAAGCAGGCCACCACAGAGTTCGGTCTCTGCCTCCGGGGTATCACACGGAACCCGTGAAAGTTCTGCCGGGGTTACCCATGCCAGGACCAGGAGCAGAATGATGCACCCAATAATCCCGATCGGGCCAACCACGGTCCAGATAGGAGTTGACGCGAGAGTTATGACAGAGAAGGGATCTGCGAAACCGGCCACAGCCAAACGCCAGGCTATGGCTACAATCGCGATTGCGAGAGGAAACTCGTATGCGATCATGGTGACCATCTCACGCTGGGCCCCGACACTGGCGTACGGGGAGCCTGAAGCAAATCCTCCAACTACCATGGCAAGGGCAGGGATAGTCAGCAGATACATGATAAGGATCAGATCTCCCCACTCACTCACCACCGGGATACGTGCCCCTGCCGGGTTAATACTCCCGATTGGGATATAGAGGAGAATCATTACTGCTGAAGCAAATGCAACGATAGGAGCGGCGTTGAATAAAGACGGGATTGCATTTGCCGGAACAACCGACTGCTTTGAGAGGAGTTTTCTAACATCGATAAATGGCTGCAAAAGTGGGGGTCCCTGACGCATCTGCATCCGTGCAGCACATATCCGGTCAATTCCCATAAGAAGAAGCCCGGCTCCTATCCCGAAGATTGCTATGACTATGGTCCCGGCGATAGCCGGGAGAAGAGCATCGTTCATTCCTGTATCCCCCGGGTTTTCCGCACCGAGAGTTGATGGAGTTGCTCCTTAGTCAGGATATCTGCATCATCATGCCTGACGATCGCGACCCGGTCGGTACATGACATGCAGGGATCTATCGAGGCAACGATGATTGGAATATCTGCAATCTGCTCCCCTTTAAGAATATCAACCCAGGCCATCTGGTTCGAATAGGTGGAGGCCTTGACCTTCCACATCTCGGGAGCTTCCTGCTTGCCATTCATCCGGACATGATGTATATCCTCACCCCGGGGTGCTTCAACCCTGCCGAATGCTTCACCTGATGCTTTCTTCAAACCGTTTAGTAACTTTGCATACTTCTCTTCCGCAAGAACCGGCCCTTGTGGCATCTGTGCTATACACTGACGTATGATACCGATGGATTGTGGGATCTCAAAGAGTCTGACCACGATACGGTCGTATACATCTCCGACAGTCTCCTGGCTATACACATCTGGGAGAACGATCTCAAAGTCAAGATCCCCATATGCTGCATAGGGTGAATCCAGACGGACATCCATCGCAAGCCCTGATGCCCGGGAGGTCGGCCCAACTGTCCCGAGTTCAAGTGCCCGCTGTTTTGGCAGAACACCGGTGTTACGGCATCGCATATGGCTGGTCTTGTCATTGAGGAAGAGATTTCCCATCTTGGCAAAGATCTCTTCATAA
>JAZDKH010000012.1:0-3989 GCA_043803325.1 Methanobacteriota archaeon
TTTAATTTTTCTGGAATTTCGAACCTATGAGGGTAGTGTCTCGCCATTCAACATCTGTAACTTCTCACTGGAATATACCATGTCTAAAAATATTTGATCAGTTATGAGCCGCTTTTCAATCTGTTCTATTACGATCTGAACTGAAGCAGTCGCTGGCCTTGGAGGAACTACCCCACATGATGTGTCACCCGGATCCTGCGTGAATGTCCCGATCCTGCGCGCGAGGTTGATAATATCCTCTTTGTCATAGCCGATCAACGGCCTGAGTACCGGGATGGTTACTCCGGAAGAGATGGTAATGATATTGTGCAGCGTCTGGGTCGCCACCTGCCCAAGATTATCTCCGGTTATAATTCCTGGTATCCCATTTTTTTCTGCTAATATTGCAGCCATTTTGAGCATTCCGCGTTTGCAGAGGACGCAGCGAAACCTGGGCTCAGCATCTGCCATGAGGCGTTCAAAGAATGGCTCTGCATGAATAACGGTGAGAGATAGATGTAGACCGGGTGTCCAGGTTGAGAGAGCAGATAGATTTCGCAGGACGTTTGTATAACAATCCTTTCCTGCATATCGCCCGGTATCAATATACAGGAATTTCACTTTAACCCCCCGTTTCATCATCAGCCAGGATGCCACTGGTGAATCTATCCCTGCTGACAAGAGAGAGAGGAGTGAACCCTGTGTATTATAGGGGAGTCCTCCTGGTCCAGGGATACGGGTATCATATGCAATGCCCCCTTCTTTGCGTGCCTCCAGAAATATCTCATAATCCGGATGGGTGAGATCTACGCTGATACCAGGAACGCGGTCTATCACCGCACCTCCTGCCTCGGCGCCGAGTTCCTGACTGGAGAAACCAGGAACCTGATCCCGCCGGGCCCGTATCGCAAAGCTCATCCCTGGTTTGAGATGCTCTGCGCCCATATCCGCAGCAACATGGCTGAGTGCCTCGATGGTCGGCTGCGTCAGGAAAGCTGGGGCGATGTCAACAACCCCAAAAATTCTTGAAAGTATTGGGATGACGTGAGATGCGTCATCAGTTCGGACAACTATTCTACTCCGGTTGTCTTCGATGGTATAATTGAGATGATGGCTGGTGAGTGCTGTCCTGATGTTTCCAATAAGGACCTTCATAAACTGACGTCTCACCGGTTCACTCTTGAGAAAGAGTTCACCGAACCTGACCATAATCGCTCCGGGTCTGCCGCTCTCCATGGGTGCACATAGATTGACGGGAGGTGTGATAGGCACTTTGGTCTGAACGAGAAGGGATCATCGAGATGAAACCCGTGGCAGGAACAAAGACTATACGATCAGACAGTCAGGTGTACGTAATGGCTCCAAAAAAGAAGAAGGATGCAGACTCTGTAAAGGAGGAAGCACCGCTCAAGCTCTTCTATATCTTCTACAGCCAGGAGCGCTGGGATAACTGGATCAACGCTCTCAGTGAGGCTGACTTTGAAGGAGGCGCTGATGATGAAGAGATGCCTGAAGGTTTTCAGATGCTCTCCAGTTTCAATCAGGATATCTGTATCGAAGTTTTGAAGATTGTCAAACTCTACCAGAACAATCGGTTCAGCAAGGAAGAAGCTCTGCAACGTATTGTTGATGTCGAAGAGATAGTTCTGAATCAGGAGGTGGAAGGAGATCTAGCGGAAGTTATTGAGTCACTACGCTTCTCGATGCTCGTTCTTTTTGCCGCATCAAAGAGGTTCCTTGATGGCGGTTTTGATGAGGATATCAAAGCTCTGGTCAAAAAAGGGAAAGGAATAGACGAGGAGCAGGTGGAAGAGATCCTGGAGGTCGCCGCAACAATCGGGGCGAACGTAATCAATGGGAAGTCCTGCTGTGGTCGGTATATCAAAGAGAGTGAGGATCCCGGAATGTTTGACGAGTGGCTGATCGAGGTTGAAACTATCAACGAGGCGATGGGTACTCTGAAGAATTTTGACGAGGAATCGGGCGAATCTTCGTGATTGCTTCCCGGGCACGATTGCGGTACCACCGACAGATCGGTAAACTTGTCGGATATCGTCTCCCGGAAGGGGCTTTTCATGGGGCGGTGATCGAGGCACTGTTCTCGATCCCCTATGATGCATTTGATAGATATACCCGTGAGCAGATCATCGCATTTCTCAAAGCGTTTGTTCATTGCAGGTGTCAGGATCAACCATTGTGTGGATGCCCTGAGAGAAAATTCGCGATAGAAGTGATAGAACTGCGTGAGTCAGGTCTCGATCACCGGCATATCAGCGAGTTTCTCCTGGATGAATATGGGATTGAGATCTATGCTGCAGACCTGCTCAGTTTCCTGGAAGAATCGGTGCATCTCCTTGAGGCTATCAGGGATGTAGCTGAGCAGACCGGGGTTCATCAGATCAGGATGAAGACAGAGGATCATATCGAAGCGATAGAAAAAGGCATACCCATCCCTGGGTAATCGTTGTACCAGGGTAATCAGGAGAGTATTGCCTCCAGATCCTGATATTCGATGATAATATGGCCTGATTTCGTAAATTTCTCTCTCCCTTCAATTTTTTCTGCAGCTATTCCGATTCTGAACGGGTGAATCAGCCCGGGTATCTGCTCTCCGAGAATGGTAAGTCGGGCGAGGATTTCTGAAGCCTCATTCATGGGAACCATCCGGTGTTTGCATTCAATCAGAAGGGAACCTGAAGGGCCGATTGCTACTAAGTCAATCTCATTCCCACGTCTATCCCACCAGGATCCAATACTTAACCAGGTATCAGGCGCCAGAATGGAAATCATTTCACGAATAAGATCTTCAAAAGCATGCCCGCAATAGGAGGCCCAGTCCTTGCGAGTATGATCACTGAGCCATGCATACTGCCCTGATTCATAGAGGCTCATAAACCGGTAGACATAGCGGGCATAAAATTTTAGAAAGTGATCTATCAGTACGTATCTCCCTTTTTTTGAGGATGTTCGATTTTCGGTCACTGGGGCACGGTATTCAATGATTCCAAGTAACCTGATGATTTGGTCAAGATAGTGCCAGACAGAAGTCTGGGCAATTGCAGCAAAATCAGATATTTCTTTGGCAGTATGTTTCCCTTCAGCAATTGCAGCAAGGATTTCATAGTATGTGGCATGTGCGCCCCCAAACTCTTCAACCATGATTTCAGCGGGTTCGCTTCGAAGTGGAGCATATTCAGAGAAGATGAGCCGCTGCAACACGTCATTCCAGGTAAAACAGGAGAATCGTTCAGCAATCTGATAATAGTGAATCATACCGCCAAAGAGGAAGTAGAGATTTATCTTTTCTTCGAAGTTTGGCACTGACATCTGCTGCATAACAGAAAATATCTCATTCGGCCTGAAAGGTTTGAGCCGTAGAATTGTATCTGCACGTTTGAACAGGGGGGCGCCACCATCCATGAATACCCGTTCCATCATCCCGATAGAAGAACCGGTAAGGATTAGCATTGTTTTACAGTCTTTATCCCTTGTATCCCAGGCATTCTGAAGTTCTGAATAGAATGCCGGGTACGTCTGATAAAATCGTTGAAATTCATCAAAAACGACAACGATTGGCTGCTTATATGAGAGAAGAAATCTAATTATTTCAGTTGAGGTGGAGAAATGAACATAGGACGGGAGATGTAATGTCCGGACAATTTCTGAAGTGAATTCTTTTAACAACAGGTCGATCTTCTTGTGAGCATCTACGAAGAGATAGATAGAAGGCTTATCCTGAATAAATTGTCTGACCATAGCGGTCTTCCCTACCCTCCGCCGTCCAGTTATTACTAAAATCCCACCTCCCCTCGAATACAACTCGTTCATAAGACCTAATTCTTGTTGTCTGCCAAAAAAATCCATAATACGTATTTCTATAATTATTGCGAGAATACGTATTATCTGTTTTGATATGCAGATTTATTGCAAAAATTGGAGGCTGAAATCTATGAATTACAAGAATAAAGAAGGGAAAAACAAAAATATGGAAATTATCTCTTTTTCTTATC
>JAZDKH010000013.1:0-4653 GCA_043803325.1 Methanobacteriota archaeon
GCGATTCTCCAGACTTCATCTTCAATCATCTCACTTCCGACCAGAATTAATGAAGTTTGACATCTCCTGAGAATTTCCTGAACTGATTCAGCCTCTTGTCGAATCGTGAATATGTTTAGATCATCAAATGGTCTGCATAAACAGCAAACATCGAGATATATTTTTGTCATACCTGCCCCTCCATACTATCCCATGCTTCCAGCACCAAAATCTTCGTACGGCACTCCCCGAACCTCCGGTTCATATACATTCTGTTGGTCCAGAATAAAGCAAATTCGTTATCAGCACACAGAGTTTAGCATATAAGGCATCCAGTTCAACCCTGGAAACTGCATTACGGTATCAGAGTATCCTCAGATGAGGACGCTTGGGAGCAGCTAGTCATCCGGATAGAATTGAATTACCGCTCCGATGTGGATTCACCATTTCCCGGTATACGTTTATCTCCCGGATAGTCAGAAATATAGTCCCTATCCAGAATGGTCCGGTATGTTTCATATTCCTGTTTTGCTTTTAGTTTGGCTTCTAATGTAGAAATTTTCCCCTTATCCTGAAGAATTGGTAACTGGACAGAGTGAGGAATTGATCCAGAAAGGTAATTCATTCATGCATTTAGTAGGTATCTGGCGAATTGCCCGGATCTCACGGATTCGCTCGATCAGTTCATTGAAATAATCTTTTCCAAAGATATGCTTGCCTTGTTTCAGTCGTTCGTCATCCAGGACAAATCCTTTGATCACGAATTCTTTGAGGTTTTTTGTTGCCAGGATTTGAAATTTTGAAACCTGAAAACTATTAACTCAGTATCCCACCGCAATGATGGCATCGAGGTTGAAATACCAGGTATCATTTCTTTGACCGTCAGAGGCAGTTGTTTCCAAAATAGAAATAACTGAATTCTCTTCCCCTCGCCTGATTCAAAGATATTTGTCAGGTGTTTGTTTATTGCCGTGACTTGCACACCGAAGAGTTCAGTTATAGCCTTTTGCGTCAGCCAGAAAGTCAGGAGTTCAGGCCCCTCCCTGATGTTTTGAATATCACGAATATACAACAGGTCCATGCTGAGATAGACAGATACCAGATCTATAACATCCATTAGGCCGTCTGGCAGGATAGGGAGATGAGGACTGCGATCTGTGAATCATGCTATCAAACCATGCAGAGGGGGGAGAATGGTAATTCAGCACCAGTGTATTGAGGGTGAGGTGCTCCGGGCGATGTATTCAGCGAAGGGGAGGAATACGATCGTCTCGCGAGCAGCGATTGAAGATGAGATTCGGGCACGACCAGAGTTTTACCCGAGTCTTTCCATGAAGAAACCGGATTCAGTCAAGCAGACAATATCCAAGGTGCTGCTCAGGCAGGAAGGGATCCAGAAGATCAGTAAGAAGACACCGGTCTTCGCGGTTTCGGGCTCATATGGCTGCGAGTGTGTGTAGGTCGCTTGCGGAGGCGATCCGGTCGGCGAAAGAGAGCCGGGCGAGGGAGAAGCATCGAGAGGCACAGCGGAGGTACCGGAAGCGATGGAGATCAGATATTTCGATGATGAACAGCGGGTGAAGGTTGGTCGGCTCAAGCCGGGAGATGGAGAGATTATCCATCTTTTTGTTGATGGGATCGGAGAGCTCATGATGATCACCAGGCAGGAGGCTCAAGGGTTGGTGGCTGAGGCGGGGGAGATGGTCGTGGTTGCCCAGGTGGATGGGATGGAGTACTGGGTGTTTGTGTGGCAGCTGAGAAATATGTTGGAGAAATGGCCGAGGAAGAAGGCGGCAGTGTATCGGGTGGGGTGAGAATATCGGTGATCTAACCGGGAAGGGGATCGGATATCTCTGAATCTGTCACCAGGAGAAGATTCTGGAGAATAGAAGGGAGAGAAAAATTCACCGATTGAAGAATTCCAGGTATTCTTCATTGGTTAATCCAGCAGTCCGGATTAACTTCCTCAGTAATCCCGGTCCCAGTTCTTTTCCGGAATGAACAGGTATTGAAAGATGAACTGGACTGCCTTCTTTGATCAGGATGTAATGGCTACCTTCGATATGGTTCACCATCCACCCCGCTCGCTTAAAAGCAGCAACATGGAGATCGCCTGATGCCCGAGGTAATTTAGGCATGGGTAATTTCAGGAATCTCAAGAGAGAAGGAGAGGTTATCCGGAGTATTATTATTCAGGAGTTTATAGGTAGCAGTTTTTATTCGACTGGTAATACACCCGGCAATTGCCTCGTTAATGGACTCAAGAGCTTCTTTGAGGGTATCTCCTTCTGAAAGGCAACCCGGAAGTTCAGGGCATTCCATAACGAAATGCCCGTCTTCATCTTTTTCACAGAGGATAGTTAGTTTCATAGTGGTCAGGAGAATTCTGAATTTCCTTGTATTATCTTATTTCCTGAACAATAAACACCTTTGCTATAATGGAAAGAATCTGTTATCATACGTACGTAGAAAAAATTGATCATAAAGAGGAACCGCTGGCGTTGTGACCTTACTTGGAAAGGAATTAAATTTTCAAACCAAAATATTGATTGCAATATCATGGTTATTCCTCCTCTTCTCCGATGAACGAATTTACTGTAGTGAAAACACGAGCTGTCATATCCGCGATGATCATATCAACCATCTCCCACTCCTCCTAAACTATCGAGATTTTAGTTACCCCTAAAGCCGTTGCAACCGGTTGCAACCTTTGGAACTGCACAGTACTCCTCAGTTCCCATCCAGAACGGGAATTTTATTCACACTCGGAAAACCTTTCTGAACCTGGTGCAACTTGCCGAGCATCGTCCATTCAGTAACCATGACATCAGGTAGCCTTCATTCAAACAAATGCCTTATTTATCAAACTAAAATTAATTTCTAACTGTTTTACATCAGTTTTATCTATCAACCTTATACCCTGTTTCATACAACAATAGTATGTAACAAGGAGACCTACCAAGCAAAGATATCAGGAACTCAACACCCCTGATGCGATCTGCAGGTCTCCTTTCTCACAAAGATGAGTTGCGTTCAACATGTCCTCCTACAATCGTTGCCTCTCCTCATCACACAACCGGGAAGACCCTCTGTCTGTGGGAACCTTCCTAGCGTACCTCCTGTCGTTACCACACTGATCCAACCAAACGTATGCCGGCTGCATTACACAGCCGGTTTTCCTCCTACACACAATAATTCCATGAAAGAGGATAGTATGCTTATCACAAACACTACCACGAATTACAATGAACGGCAAATTCGGCTTCTTGAATACCTGGACACTCAGGTCAAAGCGGGAAAGAACTTTTTCAAATCCAAGTTCATCGCCCGGGAAACCGGCATGTCATCGAGGGAAGTCGGGACCAACATGGGTATTCTCGCAGAAACATGCACAAAGTTTTCCATCCAGAAATACAGTTACTCAAACAGTACTACCTGGCTGATCACTGCCTCCCAGGTATAATCCAAGCCTTTACTTCTAACTCGATATGACCAAAATACGCTCAAATTAGCCTTTAATTTTTATCCTCATCTCATATCTGATACTAAAACTCGCATATTTTTGAGTTTTTGGAACACCTATATAAACACCTTCAAATTTTCTTTGGTTTGGTAAAATATAAGAGAAACACATTCCACCAAACAACCATAGAGGGCCTATTAATCACCCGTGTTTTTGTATCAAGGTTACATTGCCTGAACCAGAAATCGGCCAATATCAGGTAAATATGAGGGTGCTTTTTTCGGGTGTATCTAAATTAAAAGACTATACAAAACCTTCTGATCGTATTTTTTGATCATTTTAATGATTGAATCGGAAAAATAGCCTCATTTTTTAGAAACCCATAATACTTATTAAGAGTTTCTATTTCAGGTACACATTATGGCAGATTTCCGAGCAGCAGTTATGATCAGGATCGCCAAGGCAAACGGTGCCGAGCGGGCCCTTGCGATGCAGCAGAGATTTTAGTAAAGAAGGATGAGGCCTACATCGGGGAGCTGGCAACAGAGGCAAACCGGCTGGCTGCTCATGCCGGAAGAAAGACCATAAAAGCAGAAGATGTTGAGATGGCTGCTGAGAAAGCCTAACCCTTTTTTCGTTTATTCTCAATCGATCTCTCCAAGCGTTCGCTGAACCGAATGATTTTTCCAGGGTACAATAAGATCCGGGCTATCCTCCCAAATGGTATTCACCCGGGGAGAAACCTCAATTCATCCTGTGGCTTCAGAATTACCGGCATCCGGTCATGTATCTATGAGTAAGGAGAAGATGCCTCGGGAAGAGATCTCGAAAGAGGGCTTATCATGAATCGTTTCAATCCTGATATTGATCACCCAGTGAGCCATCCCGGTGGATAGCCCCCACACCTTAGTGCCTCTGATACCTGGGTCTCTGTCCAGGTAATAGTGAGGACCTTCTGACCGGGAGCGACATTGTATCGAGGTGTGTACTCGGAGGGAACATCTACCTGGTTCCGCTTCATGGGTTCTCCGGGAGAAGCAGCGATACAGAAACGCCCACACATTTTTGAAATATCGGTTATAGTTGTATGAGAACCTATCGTTGATACACCTGATATGTCGGGATTTATTACTGACAACTGAAAATGACATTCATGAATGACGAGCTGCGAAAGAAAACCAGCCCTCATTCACCTCCGAATATAGACAAAT
>JAZDKH010000014.1:0-2607 GCA_043803325.1 Methanobacteriota archaeon
TGTTCTTGAGATCTGTACGTTTACGAACTAAAAAATGCCTCATTCGGACAATATTTCTAAATTCACGTAGAAACCGAGGAGCCACTCTTGAGGGAGCTACCATCCCTTTTAAGGCCAGTTTAGCTATTATTTCAGAGTCAATTTTATCTGTCTTTTTATGCGTCATGACCTTCATATCATGAGCATTGCCGACAATCACGGCCGTATTATCACAAAGAGTATCATAAATGTGATACCAGAAATTATTGGTTGATTCACAGGCAACCACTTGACATTTATGTTCAATAATCCAATCTTTGAGTGCAAGGAGACCTTGCATTGTTCTTTCAAATCGCTGTTGAATCTTGAGTCCTTGAATAGAGAGAATTGTTGCAACAATGAACTGTTTATGGATATCAAGGCCGGCAGCGATTTCATATTCTTGCGTCATAATTATCAAAAATCGGTAGTTGAGAATTACCTGGCGGGTTAATTTTCTATACGCGATCTATGTCGCAGTCCAGCCTACAAAAGCAATTCAGGGTTAGTTTTACAGACGGGCTTATATCCCAAAAAGATACCAACCTGCACTACCAAAAGAAGATAAGGTTTCTAAACGTTTTAGTTTTTCATTCGTCAGGCCGGAGGCGAAGCCTCATAGGTGTTTTATATGAGAATATTAGTTCTGATTCATAAAAAAGTCTGGCATTCGAGAGGTGTAGATTGTTGAGTTCTTTTTATAGCAACTGATATCCAGGATCCGCTATGACCGATGAATCCTGATGAGTGAAGAATGAAGGAGTTTATAACCGGAATTCACGATTGTATCTTCAGAAGGAGATCCTTTGGGAGTTCTGTCATCTCTGATACATCATCAGGATCCATACCTCTCGCAAGTAATTTTTTGGCCATTTTCATCATTCCCTCCGTCATTCCTTCCATTCTACCTTTCTCTATACCTTCCATTCTACCTTTCTCTACACCTTCTTTATATCCCTCTTTTTTTACCTCTTCCATCACGCTTTTAATCATTATAGTCACCTTCTTCTGAATCGGTTTTCTTTTTAAGTACTTTCCATTGATATACTTTGAGATCTCTTTTGTTGCAGAGAATATAATATCTCTTGTCTTCTCATCAATCTTCCCATGAAGGTATAATGTATTCACATCAGAGATGAGTGAACTCATCCTCTGAAGCATGGTTTCCCCCACTAATTCAATCTCCTGCTTCGTCAATTTTCCAGAGATCTTGAGACTCTCAAGTTTTTTTCTAAACCTGAAGATACAGAGAGGAAGGAGGATGTGTAGTCCTTCATGGATGAACTCTTCTGGCGTAAAATCCCAGAGCTTAAAGGTGGGTATGCGATACTCTGCCTCTGATTCATCAGGAAGGATGAGGGTAAGACCGATAGTATCAGGGATCGCACTGTTCTCTTCGATAAAGATAACAACCTGTTTAGGGAAACGAAGGATTATGTGTCCATTCTTTTCTTCAGACCTGGAATTTGCGATGTGATATCCATAATTGAACATCCGTATGTGAATCTCTGACGAGTTCCTCGTCTGAACTTCGATGTGGATTATCTGCTCCTCCCCTTCTGTATGTGTGACACTCATGACGAGATCTGGTATTTTGATCCGAAATTCATCGATAAACTCATTTTGTGCAAGGCGGAGAGTGACATTATCAGAATCAAGAGAGAGGTGAAATATGGTATTCAGCAGGGGGATTATCGCCTCTGGCGGTGCAGAAAAAAGATATTTTACGATCTCATCGACCTTTGCTCTCAGTTGTGGATCCAAAGGCTCAGGGATAGAATCAGACATTGATAGGCTCCTTAAAGCATGTACTCTCATATTATTCTAAATATTTGATATTATATCATACGCCTGAATTGATGATAATGATCCTGAATCATTGTTTAAGTATGAGATCAAAAGTTCTTACCAAAAATATATGAAAAGATATGATAATTGCCACGAAGCCCGATTTATCGGGTAATAAGAAATTTAAACTACTAATGATCTCCTCCGATAATGTATACAATGAACCTCATCCACCACCAATATCTCCGGATCTAAATGAGCCGCCACCGCAAATCCGAGCCTCACCGCAAATCCGAGCCTCACCGCCATCCCACTCGAATACCGTTTCACCGGAGTATCCAGGAACTCCTCAATCCCGGCGAATTTTACAATATCATCAAACTTATCATCGATCTCCCGCCGGGTCATTCCGAGTATCGATCCATTAAAATAAATATTTTCCCGGCCGGTCAGTTCAGGATGGAACCCGGTCCCGACCTCCAGCAGACTCCCAACCCGCCCGATGAGCTCAATCTCCCCGGCAGAGGGATAGGTAATCCCGGAGAGGATCTTGAGCAGCGTAGACTTCCCGGCGCCATTTCGGCCGATAATACCGACGACCTCACCGGGATATACATCAAAAGACACATCACGCAGGGCGTGGAACGTCTCCTGAGTGCTGGTCCGCGAGGAGAGCCATTTGCCCGGATGGAGAACTGCATCGGTGATCGACTCGGAGAGACGTTTATACTTCTCGAGGGGGCCGCCTATCTGGTACGATTTACCCAGGTTGCGGACCGAGATAATGGGGTCATTATTTTT
>JAZDKH010000015.1:0-3308 GCA_043803325.1 Methanobacteriota archaeon
ATGAACCAATTTGAAATTTGTCTCTTTGGTAACTCCGTCAAAGTGAAGATATACTGTCTGAAGACCGGATTCTTTGAGAATCCTGGCCATTTCAGGATCATTTGCAAGTTTAATACCATTGGTTGCAAGTTGAATCTGTTGAAAACCCATCTGTTTTGCCAGGCGAATGATATCATAAAGATCATCACGCATTGTCGGTTCACCGCCGGCAAACTGTACTGCAGGGACTGGGTGAGGCTGCTCTGAACGCAGAAGTTCTAGCATTCCTTTGATCTGATCAAAGGTCGGCTCATAGATATAGCCACAAGCCCTGGCATTTGCAAAACAAAATTCACAGTTCAGATTACACCGGTTCGTCAGATCTATGTTGGCAAGGAGGGTGGTAGAGTGATGATGGTTGCATATCCCACAATCATTCGGGCAGGAACTAGTGTCTATGACAACCTGAGGATTATCAAGACCTTTCCCCTGAGTGTCATAGGCATCATAGCGCCGGTACATTGCAGCATCATTCCAATATAAATAGGAAAAATTACCATGTTCGGGACAAGTCCGATTGATATAGACCTGCCCTTCCTTTTCAATAATTTCAGCGTCAAGAACTTTTTTACATTCAGGACAGATGCTTTTTGTCTTTTTCAGAAGAATGATTTCACCCGACTCAATTATAGTATATGTAATACGAACGTTTGTGTTTATTATTTATGCAGATTTGACCCTTATATTTATTCAGGAGTGAGCATCTATAATCTTCGATCTCATGCTTATTGTTGCATCTGCCTTCTGGTTGATGCTCCCTGCCTATGTCCCGAATTCAGCAGCAGCTGCTGTTGGCGGTGGAATTCCGATAGATGGCGGACGATGCTGGTCTGATGGACGTAGAATCCTTGGTGATGGAAAAACGGTCAGAGGATTTATTGGAGGAGTCCTGTGCGGATGTTTCATCGGTGGCATCCAGATTCTGGTGCAGAGTACCCAGTTCTTTTCCAGCCTCCCTGCATTAAACCCCCTCGTGGTTATCCTTCTCGCCGTAGGTGCGCTTGCTGGCGATATGGTCAAGAGTTTTTTTAAACGTCGTACAGGAATAAAAAGAGGGGGGAAGTGGCCAATTGTTGATCAGTACGATTTTGTAGTGGGAGCATTTGTTTTTCTTCTTATCGGTGATCCAACCTTCGCCTTCTTTACCCTGACATTACCGATGATCTTCGTAATCCTCATAATCACCCCGGTCCTCCACCGGGTGGTAAATATTATCGGATACAAACTGGGAGTCAAAGACGTACCATGGTAGAAAAAACATTAAAAGAGAGACTCATTGAAGCACAAGCAATTCGGTTTGGTGATTTTACCCTTGCTTCCGGAAAAAAAAGCCGGGTATATGTTGACATTAAGAAAGCAATGACCGATCCTGAGATCTTACAGGCAGTAGCAGAATCGGTGATGAACCAGAAACTGGACTGGGATATCCTTGCCGGAGTTGCAGTTGGAGGAATCCCTCTCGCGGTTGCCACCGCTCTTCGGAGTGGCAGGCCCTATATTATCATTAGAAAAGAACAGAAAGGACATGGCCTCTCGTCTCCCATCATCGGCGAAGTGACAGGGAGGCGGGTGCTTATGATCGAAGATGTGACAACATCAGGTGGTTCTGCACTCTATGGAATAGATCTCATCAGAGAAGCGGGAGGGGAGATAACCGAGATTATATCTGTGGTTGATCGGGATGAAGGAGCTTTTACTACCCTCTCTCATGCAGGCATCAGGCTGGTTCCTCTGGTAACCATGGGTGAACTTCTCAAAGAATGATGGTAATCCTTTGGATCTCCAACCAAAAAGAGTAAGACTAAAGAGACTGTTATTCCTGCTGCTCCTGAAGGTCAATCAGGAGTAGTCGGGAAGCATGATTCTCAAGATCACTCCCGATGATTCGATCATCAGAGACCGTATACAGGACTGAATCCATCACAACTGAACGCTTGACCGTTGATCCTGACCAGTAATAATCATTGGGTCTCACCTGATCCTGTTCAACTTTCCCCTGGTCTACAAACCCGATAGATGGATCAATGCCCAGGACATAGGCCCCCTGCCATGATGCAGTGGTATAAGAGTCCTTGAATGTGCTTCCCGGTATCGGGATACGAAATATTTCTTTTATCGGCAGAACCATGATGCTCTTCTCCTTATCAAGAAGGAATGCTTTGTGATCATTGAGAATTTCAGATGATGACCCCTTCTCACCAATAACCCTGCTATCCACAAGTTTTGGGTTATTCAGATCAGAAACGTCAAAGAAGGCAATCTTAACCCCGGTAGGGATTACTCCTCCCCCTTCATTCTCTTCAGTATCTTTCCCAATTCCGATAAGATGCGTTGAATCATAGGGATGTAGATAATCAGAGTACCCTGGGATCTTCAGTTCTCCCAGAATACCGGGTTGATTTGGATTTGAGAGATCAATGACAAATAAGGGATCGGTCTGCTTAAAAGTGACCAGATAAAGGATATCACCCATGAACCGGGCAGAGTATATCCTCTCACCAGGAGCCAGGTGTTCAAGTCTGCCGGTGATCTCAAGATTCGATGAGAGGATATAGACATTGTTATCCTGAACCCAGGTATCCTTCTGATACTGCTCATTTGTCGTTGCTACCCGGAGATATCCTGCTGATTCATCAAGAGAAAACTGATTCAGGAGGTATCCGGGAATCGTACCTGAAGCCTTGTAGGTGATGGTCCCGTTTTCAAGCGAAAAACGGTGAACCACCGACTCTTCACCATCATCAGAACCCAAAGAGGAGAGAGATCGGAGGTTCCAACCCCACCAGTATGGACTCCATTTCTTATATGCCATATAAGCATTATCGGGAGATACATACAGGGTATTGTCCCATCCCATCAGAAACGATGCTGCCTGAACATCCCGTGTACCAGACAGATCAAACGATGTTATCGTATAGAGGTTGTACTGATTCATGGGGATAGGGGGACACCAGACCGATGGTTTCGTGATCACATCTGTTCCTTCATAGATGACAGGCATGATGGGATCAGAGGAGGAAATACTATCCCGGGTTATTGCATAGATAACGTCCCCGATCATCCGTCCATTGTCGTAGGTTCCGGGAAGAGTGAGTTCCGTTTTAATCATTGGTCGTGCGCGATCGGTAACGTCATACACAATTACATGGGTGATATCAGCACTTATCGGAACCGGTGCTGCACTTCCTTCAACCATTCTCCAGGTATCACCATACTCTGATGAGAAAACGACCAGATTGTCCCCGTTCAGGAACAGTCCTGATGGATTG
>JAZDKH010000016.1:0-3528 GCA_043803325.1 Methanobacteriota archaeon
TCCCTGTCCGATCTTGATCTCAATTGCAGCTCCCCGGTTAAGATAGTTAATATCCACACCGAACCGCCCTGATGCTACCTGCACGATCATGTGATTCTGGTACGGGTAGAGTAACTCATGAAGGCCTCCTTCTCCGGTTCCCATGAATGTCCCTATACTGGAGACTGCTTTTGCCATGGCCATCTGAGCATTCAGAGATATCGCCCCGTAACTCATATGGCCGATCATAATCGGGGTTTCAAGCTGAAGGTTGTTTACAAGTTTTGTCCTCAGCTCCACATCATTTCCGGGTCCGTATTTCAGGTCCAGCTGCCGGGGTTTCTTCCCGATGAACGTCCGCAGTTCCATCGGCTCACGGAGTGGATCGATACTAGGATTGGTAACCTGACAGGCATCAAGGACTATCCGATCAAAGATGATCGGATAATCACCCGTGTTACCCATTCCTCCAAGAAGAATTTTTCCGGATTCTGCCTGTTTGAAAATGTTTTCTCTGACCTTATCGGTCCAGACCGGGTGACTCCGGTAGTCACAAGGTCGCTCTGTGATCATGATTGCATCACGGGGGCACTGAGAGAGGCACCGGTGACAGGCGACACAGTTCCGGGAGTTAATTCTAACCTTTCCATCTTCCATCCGGAAGACATCGTATGAGCAATTATCTACGCAACGACCGCAAAGCATACACTCATCATGATCGATAGAGACCTGAAATTTCAGCGGTCGTGAGCCGATAATCATGTCACAACCCTCCCGACGATTGGCTGACCGGCGCGGGGCATGGATATCTTCTTTACGGATGGTTCCATCGTGCGAATTGCTGCTTCCTCACTGGATATATAGAGGCGCTGATCATGCTCCCCGATGACAAGAGGGCGTAGTTTGATCCGGTCAGAGAACCCAACCAGAGCATCATGAGAAGCAACAGCTATGGCAAATGGTCCATTCATCATAGCCTGCCCATAGGTAAGTCTGATAGCAGTATTAAGTTCCTGTTCGGTTGGTTCCATCCGTTCGATCTCCTCCCAGAATGGAGGTGCAAGAGCCCGGACTGCATGTTCTAGTGATAATTTGTGCTTGCGTGCCAGGAGATCCATCAGGTATGCGACAACCTCAGTATCCGTAAACATGGTGCAGCTGTATCCGAAACTCTCGATGTATCGCCGGTTTGTCCCGTATGAGGTGATCTCTCCGTTATGGACAACACTCCAGTTCAGAAGGTTGAACGGATGAGCTCCCCCCCACCAACCCGAAGTGTTCGTGGGATACCGGTTGTGTGCTATCCAGAGATATCCTTCATAATTCTCTACCCGGTAAAAGTCTGCGACCTCTTCAGGCCATCCAGATGCCTTAAAAACACCAATATTTTGACCTGATGAGAAGACAAGAGCCCCTGGTATGGACGTGTTTACCGCCATCACGAGGTGAGTGACGATATCATCGTCAGGGGTGTCACTCTGTGCCATAAGTTTCCGATTAGGCCTGAAGAAGTAACGCCAGGGGATGTGGACTTTCTTTATCCTGCCGGTTTCATAGGTTGGGATCTCCTCATCATGTTCGATCATTCCCCAGGTCTCAAGGAGTTCCTCAACCTTCCCTTTGGGTTCGACTACGTTGTCATAAAAGACATGGATCGCATACAGATCTGCGTAATCTGGATATACCCCGTACACTGCATACCCTGCGCCCTCACCGCTGCCCCGTTCATCCATTATGGAGAGGGCTTCCCTGATTGCAGACCCGTCCATTCGTTCACGGGTCCGGTCAATTACGCCAATAATTCCGCACATATCACCACATACACCAAAAGGCAAAAATCACGCCACTACTTTCCTCTTATTGTTTCCTGATGGAAGTTTATTAGTTGTAGCCTTTCCTATATGTTGTTCGAATTAATTAAGCTCTCCAATAATTCATCTATTCTTCTCTATCGTATTCCCGTTATTTGGTTTTTTCTAATCATCCTGATCAAAGGTAGGAAGCATTAGATTAATTGATGAGAAAATACAATGATTATTTGGAATCTAATTTTTCTATTAAATACTTGCTACCGATATACTATTTTTTTATACTGAAAGGTAGAAGCTAATTACCATGTCTGATGCTAAGGTCAGCGAGATGCTCGCACGAGTAAAAGCCGATAATGTTTACTTTATCAGGCTTCAGTTTACTGATATCCTCGGAATCCCTAAAAATGTAGCCATACCTGCCATACAGCTCGAAAAGGCTCTTACTGAAGGGATATGGATTGACGGCTCCTCTATCGAAGGATTTACCCGGATTGATGAATCTGACATGATTCTCAGACCGGATATGAGCACGTATTCGATACTCCCCTGGAGACCTGCTGAACAGAAGGTAGCCCGGTTCATCTGTGATGTCTATACCTATGGGGACAAGCCATTCGAAGGTGACCCCCGGTGCGTACTTCGGAAAAACCTTGAAGAGGCAGCAAAACTCGGATATACTTTCAATACCGGTCCTGAACTTGAGTTTTTTGTCTTCCAGCGTGATGAAGAGGGTCAGCCAACCACTAAGTTCGTAGACCATGGCGGATACTTTGATCTCGCTCCTAGTGACAAGGCAGAAGACCTTCGCAGAGAGATTGTCCTTGCACTGAGTGACATGGGCTTTGAGATCGAAGCATCACACCACGAAGTAGCCGAGTCTCAGCATGAGATTGACTTTAAATATGGTGATGCTCTCTCTGTTGCTGACAAGGTTATCACGTTCAAGTTTGCAGCCAAGACCCTTGCTCTCCTGAACAATATGCATATCACCTTTATGGCAAAGCCGATCTCCCGGATAAACGGGACCGGGATGCACTGCCATGGGTCTCTCAGCAAGGACGGGAAGAACACCTTCTTTGATCCAAATGCTGATAAGCAGCTCTCTGATACTGCCCTCTACTACATTGGTGGTCTGATGAAGCATGCCAAAGCCATTGCACGGCTTGGAAACCCAACCATCAACTCATACAAGCGTCTGGTTCCGGGATATGAAGCACCCGTATACATCACCTGGAGTGCTGCAAACCGTTCAGCAATGATACGTGTTCCTGCAGCCCGTGGAAACAGTACCCGGGCCGAGCTTCGTAGTCCGGATCCAACCTCCAATCCGTATCTGCTCTTTGCAGCCATGATTGCAGCCGGTCTTGATGGTATCAAGAACAAGATTATGCCCCCGGCATCTACTGTTTTAAATATCTACCATCTGACCGAGGAACAACGTCAGAAGCGGGTAATTGAGATGCTGCCAGCTTCCCTCAAGTAAGAAAACGACGAGTTGCTCAAGGATAAGGTCATCTGTGATGCACTTGGCCCTCATGTCGTTGAGAACCTGACTAAAATCGCGGTTGCCGAGAATGATGATTACCGTCTGTCTGTCCACCCATGGGAGATTGAGCGGTATATCCACAACTTCTAACCTTTTTTCCAGGAAACTTATTTCGAAATTTTCATAATAATTCCAGAATAAAATCATCTGTGATCATTCGTAGAGATGATGCAGATTCACCGTTTCTCAGTA
>JAZDKH010000017.1:0-2092 GCA_043803325.1 Methanobacteriota archaeon
CTGGTTTACCCAATTTTGCAAGATCATCGATTGAGAATTGTTCACCTGTTACAGCATCAGTCATTGGCACTTTTGTCCAGGCAAGGCTGGGATCTGTAGGTTCTACAGCGTTGACATCAGGGTTTGTGACCTCATGGCTCACCTCTTTCGGTAGTTCTGCGGCGATACACAATCCCGTCAGAATACAAAAGAGACAGAGCCCGGTGATCAGGATGCGCTGATATCGGGTTCTATGCATGTACAAGCATCGGTGGTTATAGACTATATACTTCCCCGGATTTCAGATATAAACTGGAAACCGACAGCACTATTGGCATTGTGTGGTAACATCTCGGTGATGCTAGAGAAACAGGAACGGATTGCAGTTCTGATCCTCTTCGCTGTTCTGATAATCTGCGGTATTGGTACCTGGATATTCGACGATATGGGGAAGGAACCGTTTGCCTGTAACTATACTCCACAAATCCCTGAGGGGAGTTTGGTTGAATGGCAGGGGATTGTACAGAAAGCCACTTCTACGGGTTCAGGAATCAGTTTCCTCACCGTTGGAGGGGTGCAGGTTTTTCTCACTTCAGCAGTTGGGATGAATCAGGTAAAAGAAGGTGATCTGGTTGTTCTGTATGGAAAAGTTCAGACTTATAAGGGAAAGCGTGAGATTGTTGTATCTGATTCTGCTGATATCAGGATCCTTGCCGAATCTCAAGGGAAAGATCTGCGTTCCTGACCGTATGGGTAAGCATCCCGAGACTGATCCGTTCGACATCAAGAGCAGCGTACTGATGGATCGATTCCGGTGTGATGCCTCCCGAAAGTTCGATCTGCACATTATCGCGGAGACCCTGCTCCCTCAGGCTCTGAATGGTCCTTTGTATCTGGGCTGGCTCCATATTATCAAGGAGAATGATGTCTGCTCCTGCCTCTGCTGCCTCAATTGCATCTTCTATGGATTCAGCCTCTGCTTCGATGAGATGATAGATACTTGCCACCCGTGCACGCATAATTGCGTCTTTGAGTGAGATAAGTGCACGGTGTGTGTCTTTTATCAGAATTGCGTCAGAGAGTGAGTACCGATGTGGATCCGCTCCTCCTATCATTGCGGCTTTTTTGTCGAAAATCCGGAGACCTGGTGCGGTCTTTCGTGTTGCTGCTATCTGACAGGAGGGGTTTACTGCTGTAACCATCTTCTTAATCTGCCTGGTACGGGTTGCTATCCCGCTCATTCGCCCGGCAAGGTTTAAGGCCGTTCGTTCAACCAGCAGAATGGCATGTACGTCGCCGGATAACGTGAGGATTAGAGACCCTGCCCTGACAGAATCGCCATCATGCACCAGGGTCTCTGTCTGTACACCATAATGGGAAAAGAGTCTGACTATTTCTGAAAGACCCGCGAGGATTATATCCTCTCTGGCTATGATATCAGCGACACAGGATTGTGGGGGCAGGATTGATTCGGTGGTGATGTCCCCAAAAGGGGCATCCTCTTCAACGAATGCGATAAGGCGACTGAGAGGAATATCCGGTGTCCGCATCATACAGATGCCTCAACTATACGTTTCAGGGTCATCTTTGCTTTTTTATGAACTGATAGATCATCAGTATTCATGCCCCTATCACCAGGGGACTGTCTATATTTTTGAGGAGAGAGAGGACTGAGAGGGCTGCGAGGTAGCTCGTAGCTGGATTATCCGGGGATGGGAGGTTAGTTATCTTTGTATAAATATCTCCAAACTCACCTTTCACAAATATTTCGTGGATGTTTTTATCAACAGCCGGATCAGCCCAGAGCTCAACATCCACTTCATGGTCACTCGCCAAAGCAATTGCAACAGATACGTTAATGTTCTTTGGAAATTGTTTGACACATTCATTTGCCTTCCCTTTGAATGCGAGTGTCCGGGAGGTGACCGTCATCCCAAGGCTCTCGGGACTCTTGGTAGTTCTGAGAAGAATACTATCGATATAACTGATCTGCCCAACTTTGAGGTTATCAAGACCCATTATCGCTCCACTTGGGATATGGATCTTTTTCCCGTTTTCCTGAGCTACCGTGATCAGATGTTCTCTGAATGGGGTATCTGCGAGAGCTCCTACA
>JAZDKH010000018.1:0-3289 GCA_043803325.1 Methanobacteriota archaeon
AAATAAAGCTGATGGTAACTGGAGAGTGGAGTTAAAGTACCCGATATCAGCACCATGCAATGATGCTCTTTAGCGATAGCGGAGAGTGCAGGTGCAGGATCGATGTTCTGCGCTTTAAGAAGGATTTGGCCTTGATCTTTCTGGTATACGGTCAAATATGCTGGATTATGGAGAGAAAGATTCAGCCGGTACAAAAATTCAGTCAGGCGTTCTATCCCGGTTGCTTTATAATCTCCTCTCTTAGAATTGGATTCTTTGACCACTTCTGATATATCCATCAATTGATCAACAACTTCTTCTAAACTGGTATAAAAAGACTCACGGAGCACCATTCGTGAGAATATTGACGGGTCAAACCAGTCTTCAGTCTCCATGGACCGTTTTAGTCCATCCATAAAACGATTCACCTGTGGGATAAGATGTCGGATTGCATCCAGATTCTTCATCTCTTTCCGAAGAGTCCCAATCTCCCGTTCAGCAGCTTCTAATGCCTGTTGATCTACTGAAACTGAAAGTATGTCCTGCATGACGTCTCCACAGTTGTGTGCCTCATCTATCAGAAGAAGAATTTCACCAGGTTCTCGTTGCAGGTTCAGATAAAGTTGTTCACGAATCTGGTCGTCGAACAGATGATGATAATTTAGTATGAGGAGATCAACATGCTGCGATGCCTGCATCATCACTTCATATGGACAGAGCCCTTCACAGACATCTCCAACCTGTCTCGGTTCCACTCCTTTTGATGATATGACATCTGCTTTCCGACGACAGGATTCAGAAGGGATAAGTTTGATTCCACCTCCCTTCTCTGAAAAAATCGCGGTTCTGCTTCTTATGTAATATGGACAGATAAGTGGATGTTCGGGATCATTCTTCTTCATCTGCTGGAGAATAAAAGGGTCCCGTGAGGGATCCAGGGCTCCTTTATCTGCCCGCTCCTTAATAAGTGAGGTAGAAAATGCCTTGACTGCTTCACACTTCCGATATACGTCTCCTACCCCGCCGAGTGGACAGAGAGAACCCTTTCCTACCAGATAGGAATATTTGAGACCTGGTTGTTTTTTTCTGATAAGATCGAGTTCTCTAATATATGTGGCAAGTTGAGAGATAGTCCTGACCGCCACAATGACCATTCTCTCTCCCCGTTCGGCAAGCAACGCAGAGACAACACTCGATTTTCCTGACCCGGTCGGTGCATCGATCAGAAGAACTCCTCCGTCTCGGGCAGAGTAGGCCGCTTCTTTGAGCATATCCTCCTGTCCGGGCCGGAATGCAGAATACGGAAACCACCGGTCTAACTGGGTCATGCTGACATGTTGGTTCTTCTTCTTCTTATCTCTGACAGACAAAAAAAATGAGATGAGATTAATGAAGTCCGTTCATAATGAATGTCTGGGAGTACTTTTTATCAGTCACCATAATGTGATTTGTCACCCAGTCACGCAGAAATATCATAATTTCAATCGATAGGCCGAGCTTACCTGCATCAAAATCTTTCTGAAAAGCATCAACTTTTTTTACAAACATCGCATGCTCCTGAGTATGTGCAGGAAAGGCGGGATATTTGAACTGCTGCATATATTTCTCTACATTCTGAAAATGTTATACCGTATATGCCGCAAGTTCATCAATAATCTGTGATACTTCTTTTTCCCTGCTTTTGAAGCATCGCTTCATGAAGTTTGTTTTTATAAGATCGATAAGGCGCTGATGTTGTTGATCTATATCGGCTATTTGCACACTCAGATTGTCAGACCATTTCATTATTGCCATAAAGTGACATGATACGTGTATCTATAAAGGTTCATCCGATCCCTGACTGATCATACTTCCTTCGGAACTTATTATGAGGAAAGAAGTCAGACTATTTGAGTAAAGGGATTTTCTATAAAAATGATACTTATCCCCATAACATTCATTGTCATCCAGTAGATTCTTCCCGAAAAAAGGTATATCTTAATAAGGATTATTATATGTCATCTTTTCCGGTCTTTTCATATGTCTTTCTTCTGTTATTTGTATGCCTATATTTAGGAATTATTCCAGTATATGCATCTATATCAGTCGATGACTCTCCGAACACCACCATCTACGACGGAAATATGGTGATCTCTTCGCCAGGTATATTATCTAAACCAGGGATTTATATCGTACAAGCAGATATTTCACTCACAAATACTACAACAGCCTTAGAAATAGTCTCTAATGATGTGATTATAGAAGGTGCAGGACATACTTTGAGTGGATCAGGCATATCAGATCCGGTCAGTTATGGTATCAGGGTAAAAAAGGGCGGGTCGAGGTTGCAAAATATATCTATCCGCAATCTCACGACTACAGGGTTTGAGACTGGTATCTTCTTGGATGATGTCATCCATGGGGGAATAGAAGGGTGCACGATATTACATAATCTGCAGACCGGAATAAAAATTATCAATGGATCTGATATCAGTATCATAGGTACTGAAATTTCCTCAACAATCCCGGATTTTGAAAAATCAGGGGGAACCGGAATCCAAATTTCAGATTCTGATTCAGTTACTATCCGTTCAGATATTATTCTTGATAATGGAAGAGGGGATGACGGGTCTGGACTATCCATCATTCGATCTCCTGGTATCACCATTGATGAAACCACAATAACCGGGAGTGCTGCATCTGGAGTGATTACTCAGGGCCCGAATCCTGGACTCATAATTCAAAAGAATATTATTAGTTCAAACAATGTTAATGGGGTTACTATCGGTGCTGGTTGTATCGGACCACAGATATCAGGGAACCAGATTCGTGAGAACTACCTGACCGGTATCGAGATAACCTCTTCGAATCAAGGTTTCATATCTGGAAATACTATTGAATGGAGTAGAATTGGAGTCAGTCTTTCTGAATCAGAGGAATTTAGTCTTACGGATAATGAGATAAAAGGGAATACATTAAATTTTGATGTGACTGGTAGTTCTCCGGTCCAATATACACATTTTGTGGATATTTCTAATCGGGCAGACGGGAGATCAATCTGGTATCTTACCAATATTTCACATGTTACCATTGGACCATCTGAGAATCCGTCCTGCATCTATGCGGTGAATTGCTCGGGAATTACCATATCAGATATTATTTTTAGCAAAGGTGGAACTGGTATTTTTCTAATCAACTCCGAAGATGTCTCAATCTCCCGGATTGCAGCATTGAACAACGCTTTCGGCATCAGGATCGGATATGGGTCCCGATCAATCACCGTATCAGAGAGTAATGCTGAAAAAAACCTTATCGCCGGGTTTGCGGTCTC
>JAZDKH010000019.1:0-2572 GCA_043803325.1 Methanobacteriota archaeon
AGGGAGATCTTTACCCGGTAAATCCACATGCTGAGGATATCATGGGGAAGAAGGCTTTTCCCTCCATTACCACCATTCCAGCTCCGGTTGAAATGGTCGTCATAGCAACCCCCGCAGAATTTGTACCTGCTATTGTTGAGGAAGCCGGCAGGAAAGGAGTGAAATCTGCAGTTATTCTGTCTGCAGGATTTAGAGAGACCGGAAAGGAAGGACAGATACTCGAGGATGAGTTACTGAAGGTAGCAAGAGATACAGGAATCAGAATTGTTGGTCCAAACTGTCTTGGTATCATCATCCCACCCCTTGATCTCAATGCGACATTTGATGTTCAGTCACCGTTGTCCGGGTATATCGGGTTTATCTCCCAAAGTGGTGCCATTATTACCACTGTTCTGGATTGGTCAATATCAAGACGAATAGGTTTCTCTTCTGTGATAAGTGTAGGCAACCAGACAGACATGGGTTTTCTGGAATACCTACAGGTTCTTGATCAGGACCCGCACACCTATGCTATCATCTTGTATGTAGAAGAGATTCGTGACGGATGGGCATTTCTTCAATATGCTGCGAAAATGCGAGGGAGAAAACCAATCATTGCGCTGAAGTCAGGTTCATCAGTCCGTGGACGCGAAGCAGCGTCATCACATACCGGATCCCTTGCTGGGAGTTACGAGACATATATCGCTGCATTCAAACAGGTTGGAATTATCCCTGCCTTCTCACTTGAAGAAGCGTTTGATGTTGCGAGGCTCGTGGAATCTGAAGGATACCCAAAGGGAAAACGAACAATCATCCTTACAAATGCCGGAGGATTTGGTGTTCTTGCTGCTGATTACGCAGAAATTAACAAGATGGAACTCATCAATCTTCCGGAGGTTGTAGTTGATGAACTGAGTAAAATCCTACCAGATTCCTGGTCACATAAGAACCCGGTAGATCTCTTAGGTGACAGCAACGCTTCACGCTTTGCCAGAGTGTTTGATGTAATGACCAAATATCAGCATCTCTGGGATATTGCGGTCGTAATTACCGCACCAGTAGCGATGATGGATCCAAAGAACCTTGCCCATGAGATGATACGACTCTCCCGATTCACTCATGCGATGGTAGTCGGCTGTTTACTTGGAGGAGACTCAATGAAATCAGCCATCGATATGTTAGGAGAGGCACATATTCCGAATTATCAGGATCTTCAGGATGCTTTCAGAACAGTAGGGGCAATTCTCGAATCATGTAACCTGAATGAAAATTCTGAACAGCCCTAAATAAAAAGTATAAATATATTTCAGGGGATTAGCCCCAACTTCCCATATAATTCGTCATACTCTGCTATGATCCGATTACGAAATGCATGATATTCTTCCGGACCATATGAATCAGAGTCCTGTTCTCCCGAAGCAGCTCCATACCGATCTTCCAACAGGATCATAAGCCTTTTTGAAACATCTATCGCCTGGTGAAGATTGATCAGTCTCTCAATCTGATCTTCAGGAGAATCTGATTTTTTCACCAGATCTATAAATGCAGAAACCTTGCGTCTCTTCTCAAGAATATCTTCAATAAAATCGACACATCGCTTTGGAGTGATCGGCTTCATGATATAATCTTCAATATAGAAGGAGAATTTTTCTGCCTCCTTATAGGTGAGATTTTTCCCGGTCTGCATAATAACCGGGATCATACGGGATTGCTCATCAGCCTTGATATGATGAAGGGTTTCCCATCCGTCCATAGGTTCCATCATCATATCCAGGAGAATTAAGTCAGGCTGGTACGCAGTTTTCAGCAGATCCAGGCACTCTCTTCCACCAAGAACACCTTCTGTAGCATAACCATATTTATTCAGGCCTACGACGAAAAGGTCGTTCAGGGCTGGTTCGTCATCGACGATAAGGATTGCTACTGACATTTTGTCTGCTCTAGAACTTATTGATATTAGATCTATAGATTGATTAATGATATGGAAACGGGCTGTGATATTGCATGGCCTACACTGTCTTTCCGACAGAGATACCCAGAAAGAATTTTAACCTGGCATAAGGTTGTAACCCACAGGATTTTAAACAGATATCGGCAGAAAAATCGATCAAGAAAGCAAATAAACGAAGTATTTAAAAAAATATCTTAAGAAAAGAAGGGATATTTCAGGATAAGAACCGGTACTACGATACTCTGACCGAACGGACATCTGTCGATGAACCCTTATAGGTCTCATCTCCAGCAAAGATCCCCTTTACCCGGTACTGACCTGGGTCATATGGGGTGAAAGAGAGCGAGTACTGTCCCGAAGAGTCAGTATAAGCAGTCCCATAGGTCTGCCAAATCAGGTAATTATCATCTTCTGAACAGATACTGCACCCGTATGGGGGAATGGCTACCTCATATTTTACTGGTTTATTCGCCAGGCCGACTCCATTCTGATCTCTCAGGTATCCAGTCATCTCCAAATCCTCGCCAACATCAACCAGCCCTCCATAAGAATTGAGGGTATTGATAGACTTTATCGTCGTCCTTCTTGGGGTGACTTTCACCTCAGTAACCGCGCTGGCATCATCACCATATCGTGCAGATA
>JAZDKH010000020.1:0-4637 GCA_043803325.1 Methanobacteriota archaeon
AGGCGTCTTGATGTTTTAACGCTAAGATGTTATAGTGTTATCGGAGGTCGCTACTATGGTGACTAAAACTAAAAGGACAACAGTCTATCTGGACCCTGACCTGCACAGGGCGTTACGCTTGAAAGCAATCGCGCTTTCGAAGTCAGTTTCAGACCTGGTGAATGATGCCGTTAAAGAGTCCCTTGCCGAAGATGCCGAGGATATCGCCGCCTTCGAAGAAACAGCGAACGAACCCGTGAATGAGACATCACTTGAGAACCCTATTGAAAGTATAGTGTAATTTAAGTTCTTCTTCCTGGTGGTTACTCCTCAGGTAACCACTTCAATACCTTTTTTCAACTTCCTGGGATATTTGCTATGATTGCGTTCCTCTGAATCTATCGGGGTCCGTTCGGTCATCAGAATTGCCTCTTTTATTCCTATCGGACCTTCTATGAGAATACCGGGAAAATGGTAATTGGTGATGGGAATGGCCAATGTATATATAGGGTCAATAGTATTTCCCTGGTATCCTCCCGGTTTTATGGGCGGTGATTCGGGAAAAGATAAATTTCTAAAGATACTTCTCATAGTATGAGTCTCTTACTCCGCCGTTCTCTTTTTTTTATACTCCTCCTCAGCCCCTATATCCTGGTCTTTGGCATCATCATGAACACTCACCTGAACGATGTATTAACCACCGGCCTCCGGTTTTGTGGCCTCTTTGGATTTCTCTCCCTTTCCCTGGGTGCTATTATGAATCTCCTCAAAAAGGAGATTAGAACAATTTTCGGGCAACCATTCATACATGTCCACCATATATTTGTCTTAACTGGTCTTGTTCTGATAACTGTCCATCCGGTTTTATTTGCACTATCTATCGGAGATTTTTCGGCTTTTATTCCAGACACCTCTTCTATACTCTCATTTCTGACAAACGGGGGGAGGGTAGCGATAATCCTGATCTATATCGGGTTCCTTGCTGCAGTATTTCAATCAGCATTCAGAGGGAGATGGGTTCAAATCCATCGGATCATGTATCTGGCACTGATATTAGGAGTCATTCATGCAAATTTACTCGGTCAGGATCTATCAGACCCGATTATTCGGATCCTGTATAATGCACTCGCCGGAGCGGTGATAGTCACCGGTATCTTAAAAATGAGGCATCGTCATCGATTAATACGTACCTGAATAATGATGACTCCTTTGAGTTGAATTTCACCACAGTCGGTTCCTATCCATATCACTGGGGTGTTTACTCATCTTTGACTGGGGTAATTCAGGTTAATTCTCTCTTCTGTCAGGTACGAGGTGGCATTTTCCGGAAGTTGCGAGGTCAGGTTCAGGTAATCGTGTCCGAATGGTTCCTGAAAGTTCCATACTCGGTACCAGGGTATGAACAAGTGATCGGCATAACCAAAATTATAACTCCGTAGATTTAATATTCCCTGTATGAGTTATGTATCCTTTAACGGGATGGATGCTGATGTATTGATCAATAAAGAGGCAATTCTCGAAAATCTGGGAAGATATGAAGAAGCATTGCGTTCATGTGACAGTGCGATTCTCCTCGACCCGGGGTATGCCGATGCATGGACCAATAAAGGAATTACTCTCTACCTTTTAGGGAGGAACGAAGAAGCATTGCAAGCAGGTAACAAAGCAATTGAACTCGACCCGGAGAATGCCATGGCGTGGAACAATAATGGGAATGCTTTCAATTGCCTGGGGAGATACGATGAAGCACTTGAGGCATTTGACAAAGCTATTCAAATCAACCCGGAATATTCTGATCCATGGACGAACAAAGGGAATGCTCTCAATTGCCTGGAAAGATACGAAGAAGCACTTGAGACATTTGACAAAGCTCTTCAACTCGACCCGGAGTATACCGATGCATGGACGAGTAAAGGGAATGCTCTCAATTGCCTGGGAAGATATGATGAAGCACTTGAGGCTTTTGACAAAGCTATGCAACTCGATCCTGAATATACCGATGCATAGACAATAAAGTTCCAATCTATATCGGGTTTAGCAAAGGAACGCCTGATACCGTCGTGGAAACGTTCAGGAGTGCATTTGAAGAACTGCAAAAAACTCCCGAGAATGGGGGAATGAGTGAGTTTGATCAAATTGTGTCCTCCTGGATGCTTTGAGACGATCTTTCTCATATGCAGTATCTCACTGAAGGATACTTCCTATATACGTTCAACGAAAACGGAACTCCGAAGGGAATCTAGGTAGATATTCTCCAGTATATTGCCTCACTCTACGGTACACATATTCCAAACGATCACTTCACCTTCCGTACCTGGGAGGATGTATACAAGACGACCATGACCCGGAATGGAACTGCTCTTGCAATCCTTGCCCGGTCTCCGGAACGGGAAACCTGTTCAGATGGGCAGATCCGGTAGATCAGACACCGATTGTCATCTTCGCTCTCCGTGACTCTGCTGACCGGTTTAGAAATCTTAGTCCGTCAGAGATGAGATTTCAACCATAACCGAAGACATTGCGGCTACCACTCTCGTGAATGCCGGTGGAAATGATATCATCTACTCGAGCGAGCCTGAAGTACAAATCCGGATGCTTGAGAACGGGCATCTTATTACAAGAACCACCAGGAATCTGGCAACGATAACATACCATTCACAGGAATGTAAATATCGGATCAAGATTTGAATGCCGGATAACTCTTCCATCACTCCGGTTTTGCTCCTGATCTCCTCCGTATACGATAAACGACCGATCCGGGCTCTGTCCTGACAAGGCATTGTAATACTGGATATTTTTAAAGTAATCTCCGGCAATTGTCCTGCCTGCCTTAATCTCTACCGGGATCGCTTTATCTATCGATTGTTCTATGATACAATCAATCTCATGTCCGGTTTTATCCCTCCAAAAGAAGAGATTTGATTCCAGGCCTCTATTGAGCCGGTATTTTAGAAACTCTCCGATGATCAGTGTCTCAAAAAGCCCTCCTTTCAAAGGATGAGAGACGATCTCGTCAGCGGATTTGATACCTGCAAGATATGCAGCAAACCCGGGATCAGAAAAATATAACTTTGGCATCTGAACCAGGCGTTTATTGAAGTTTTTGTGATGAGTTTTGATCAGAAATATGATCCCCGATGTTTCAAGAAGGGATAACCATTCTCTGGCAGTATTATGGCTGATGCCACAATCAGCACCAAGAGATGTGAAGTTGACAATCTGCCCGACCCGGTTTGCACACATTCTGAGACATGGCACCAGCCGGACAGAGATAGTTGCAGAAGAAACGGTTGTAAACGAGTGACACGATGAGGATTACAATCAGGATACCACGCCCTATCCCGTTTTAACTGATGATTTACGCTCCAGACCAGATATGGGCATATGCAACATAGGGATCATATGGTGAGATCTATATTGAGGCAGTAATACAGGCCATGGCTATGACAATCACGAGGATATTGTATTTCAGAGTAAATTCCGGCTCTTTCCCCATGCCCGGGTATAGGCATATCATATTAGAATCGCTCTATACCAGAAAACTGTTCTCATCAGTTTCAGTACCTGATAAATGATACTCTCTGTTGCACCTTATTACTCATTGGTAATACGATTAATAAAAAAAAAAGAATCAAGGGCTAAACCGGCAGCCAGATCCCCGGCAATCAGGTCCATGTCTGTTCCCGGTCTGACCTGATCTCATTCCGGTTCCATCCCGGGGTTGAGTTCCGTTATTCGGGCAGTCGGCCTGAAGACATGTTCCGTTTCCAAACCCGCCATACTGTCCACTCGCATTCTGGTATGCCTGTCCACCGTACTGGGAACCGGTTCCATCCTGTGGACCAGCCTGTACTGCTCCGGAGACCGGAAGGGTCACGGAAAGGATTACCAGAGCCGCGATAATACTAATTCCTACAAATCCAAGGGTTGTTTGTTTCATTATTTCACCAATAATGTACTTACTTGTTTTTTCCGTACTTGACTCCGGTTCCATCACGTGGTTGAGTCTGGTCGTATGGGCAGTCTTCTTGTGGGCAGTCTGGGTTAAGACAGACACCCGTGCCTGCTGATCCGGATCCGTTCTGCAGCACCATTCCGTTGCCTCCCTGACCGGCTGCTGTAACCGGTAGGACAGATGTGAGGGCGATGAGCCCCACGATAAGAACTAACACTATTGTTTTCATAATTCCCTCTTCACCGCTCGTGCGGTGCATAGACATACAATAGGGTTGATGCAATATAAACGGCCAGAATGAGATCGGTTATTCCTCTAAGCCTGGAGGTTATCGGGGGTATAGGATGCAGGCATACATGAGCAGATGATCTGATTGGATGGAATGGATAGAGACGGCCGGGTCAGGTTACCGGTTGCCTACCGGTTTCTGCAGATAATTTTTGGTTCTTACCGGAAAATGATTTCAGCGCTTCTCCTTCGTAATATTCAAGAGGTGTTACCTGAAAGGTGATATCCGCATCGTTATTGGATAGTGATAAATTGGATATTTTAGGCTAATAACGGTTTTTATCAGATTTTGACATAACCTTACCAAACGCTTCGCAAATCCGGTTATTGACCCCAGGATGTTGAGAGTACCCGATGTCAGATAATAAATCCGTCTTTTGTGATCCGCATTTTATCAAATGGATTTGACTTCATC
>JAZDKH010000021.1:0-2208 GCA_043803325.1 Methanobacteriota archaeon
TCGTACTTGCCTTCCTTGATGATCCAGTACATCATCGAGTTGATCAGGGCAATGTGAGTAGAGGGGTTAAACCGCACCCAGGTATCTGCTATCCTGGCAGTCATGGTCTTCCGAGGATCTACGACAATGATTGGGATTCCCTTCTTCTTTGCCTCTGCAATCCTGCGTCCTGCGAGGGGGTGCGCCTCCATTGCGTTTGATCCCCATATCAGGATTAGGTCAGAGTTCAGAACATCCCGGTACCCGTTCGTTGCAGCACCGGAACCGAAAGAGAGTGAGAGACCGGCAACTGAAGGACCGTGGCAGATACGGGCACAGTTATCTACGTTGTTTGTCTTGAATGCACACCGTGCGAACTTCTGGAAGATATAACAGTCCTCGTTCACGGTTCTGCATGAGGTGTGGAATCCGAGACCCCGTGGGCCGTGTTTGTCGCTGATCTCTTTCAGCTTCTTGGCGACCAGGTCAAGGGCCTCATCCCAGGATGCTTCGACAAACTTCCCGTCTTTCTTGATCAGAGGAGAGGTAAGGCGGTCAGGGCTGTGGATAGACTCCCAACAGGTCATTCCTTTTGGACAGAGTTTTCCTTCATTCACCGGGGTCCGCTGGTATGCTTCAACACCAACGACCTTCCCTTCGTTTACCACGAGGTTCAGTCCACATCCGACACCACAGTATGGGCAGGTAGTCGGCACATATTTCATTACTTCTGTATTTTCACTCATATTTCACCCGAGTTCACGCTGGTGAAAGAACCAATACAAATCAAAGAAAGCTCACGCTCATTGATCGATGTTCAGCCTTGAGATCAGTCGCACAGGAATGAGCTACCCGAATGAGCTCATGGGTGTTTTCGCACACCCCTCTGACCACAATGCAGATCTGATATCACTCTGACAGGAATATAAAACTGGCGAAATATCTTCATGTTTTGAGGAATAGTGGTGGATAGCAGGAGAACAACAGGTGGTTATCTTTCTGGTATAAAAATAGCGGATAGTTACGCGGTCTGTTTGCATTATGGTAGTCAGCCTGGCGATGAGGGGACCTTTTTATATCTGTATATATCTTAATTTCAGCATTTGCCACCATGTTTTCGGCTATACTCAAATAATGAAGTGATATATCAGGGAGTTCTCCTGATTTATTATCCCGACATCTGCGTGTCTGATTCAGATTACGGTATTTATGGGGCACTTTTTTTGTTTTTGATCAATATAAATAGAATTGGTACAAATCTATTTTGTCAAAGGGCGTAAATTTTGAACCCGGAGTAGAATTATATGCATATCATGGAAGGTTTTTTACCCTGGCAATGGTGTCTGGTCTGGTGGGTTCTCGCCATCCCATTTCTTATTCTGGGAATATTTGAGCTGCGATCGATGATAAGAAAAGATCGGGAATACCTTCCGCTACTCGGAGTATGTGGGGCGTTTATCTTCATATTGTCCGCTCTTAAACTCCCTTCGGTAACAGGCAGTTGTTCACACCCAACCGGGACCGGATTGTCGACGATGTGCTTTGGCGTATGCATCACCTCCGTCATCGGTGCGATTGTCCTGTTATTTCAGTCCCTCCTGCTCGCCCATGGAGGTCTCTCAACTATGGGTGCGAATATGGTCTCGATGGCTATTGGTGGTCCTCTGGCCGGATACGGGGTATACCGTCTCCTCAAAAACACCCCGGTCAATATCTATGTAACGGTATTTTTCGTGACTGCAGTCGCTGATCTCGTAACCTATGTCATCACCTCGTTTGAGCTTGCACTTGCATATCCTGCACAGACTGGAGGAATTCTGACCTCTTTCGAAGCATTTTTCGTTATTTTTGCTGTGACCCAGATACCTCTTGCGATTTTGGAAGGATGTGTGCTTGCCCTCGTTTTTAAGTATATTATTGCACTAAAACCTGAAATTCTTATCAAACTGAATGTTTTCTCGGAAGATCAGATCTCCCATGCACGTCTGAAGGATAGCAGGGTTCCCCCGGGAGAGGAGTGATCATGAGCGGAAACTATAAACTCGAACTGATTACCGGTGTTGCAGTCCTCGTTTTCATTGCATGCTTCCTTTATACCAGTGCAGGGGGGAGTTATGAGTTCAATGGATCTGACGATGCGGGTTCACAGAAAATATCAGAATTGACAGGTAATACGGTTGAATCGTTCGAACCGCTCATTCCTCAGTATCAACCACCGGGCGGTGAGAT
>JAZDKH010000022.1:0-2086 GCA_043803325.1 Methanobacteriota archaeon
ACATTGAGTAAGTCTCTGATCCGTCAGGGAACCCGGGTGGTGGTGCAGGTGCATGTTGAGATTCAGATTCCGGGTCAGGTTTGGGTGGATTACCATGACAAGTATCCAAAGTCATGTACATCAGATCCGAAAGATCCACAAACCGATGTACTCTCTTCTGGTCATTATTCCGGTTCGATTACCTACTCTGTTACCCCGCTTATACATGGATCATTCTTGTTCCCGGGAGGGACTCTTTCTATCAGAGATCCGTTCTTTATGTTGAATCTCTTGCTCACCAGTACAGAGTACACTGGTCCGGTTCTCCAGGTGCAGCCGTACCCGATCTTTGAGGGACCGGGTGGATCATTCTCATTAGGTCGTGAGATGGAGCGGATAGGGCCGGTTCAGGGTTTTGGTGTCAGAATGCTCAGAGCCTATCTGCCTGGGGATGATCTCAGGCACATTGACTGGAAGATGTCGGCCAAACGAGGTACGATGTATATCAGGGAGTACACTAATCAGGAAGAAGGGCAGGTGATGCTGATTGTAGATCTTCCGGATTCTGACCTCCCCTATGATGATATCAGATTCGCCCGGATGGTCAGTGTGGTCTGCGGTTTTATTGAGTCTTCTCTCTTTCAGAAGGAATCCATCTCTCTCCTGCTCATATCAGGTCCGAATTTTTGTGATATCTCGTTAGATGGCCGGGATATGGCCGGTTTTATGTCAATTCTTCGTGAACAGTTACATCCCTGTTCACGAATGCATCACTGGTACAGGAAGGTAAGCAGATCTGATTTGAGAGCACGGAGTCATAGTGTAGATTGGTATAGAAAGACCAGGACGAAGATTGATGCAGAGGGCGAATGTATGATGTACATAAAACGTCTGTCTGAACGTCACCTGCTTCAGGGTGGAGTCTCAAAATTTCAGGCTCGCATGGCTCGGACTATCCAGAGACATAGGATCTGTGATATTATGGTGTATTCACTCTGTGAAGGTGATGTAAGTCATATTCGTGAGATTTTTGCCATTGCAGATCATCGAAATATCAGATTCAGGGTAAAGGTACCCGGTGTGGATGACTTTCAGGGAGATCACCTACGGTCTATGTTACGAGGGATTCAGGTTGAGGATATATGATGAAACCGATCTTTTCTGGCATCGCCGGGGTGGTGTTTGGTCTTATTCTGATTTTAACTATGATAAATGCGAAAGAGTGGTATCTGTACCCTGTTCTGCTGATTGGATATCTGTTCTTGTGGAGGTATGGTCCACTAGTTACCGCATGGTGGTTCACTCAACTGATGGTAGGTGAGGTGGCAACGGTAGCGGCCTTCCATGTCTCGTTGATATATGGAGTTATTCTCCAGTCATCGGTTGTCGCGATATTTCTTCTTCAACTGAATATTCTTGTATCAAGAAGTGAGTGGTTCTGGTTTTTTCTCTTTACCGGTTCAGTTGTAGCCAGTGCTTTTCTGTTAGATCTCTCACGAGATATCCTGATTCCTATTGGTATCATTCTCCTTGCAGGGGGAATAGCGGTTGTATACGTGCTGTTTGATGAGTATCGGGTTGTTCGGATGTACCGGAGTGATCTCAAATGAGACGACTTCCTTTGGATCGATACTTTTCCGGGTCGTTCCTCCTCATCCTTCTTGCTGGTATCTTCATGGGTATTGCTGCCCTCACGGATAGGCGGGATATTACCACCGCTGCAGTGATCCTTTCAGCCACCGTTCTTTTCCTCACCGGGGTAATGTTATTCGCCTTCTCAAAAAGGGAGTCCCTGGATGAGCGGTTTGTCTCTATGCTACCCGTGCAGGGAATGATCAATCTTTGCCAGGTAACTGCAGATATTGGTATTGCTGGTTCTGCCTGCTTTCTTCCTGGTGAGCGAACCGGACAGAAAGGGGTGATGCAGTTTATGCCGGTGACAACGTACTCCGGAGGAGATCTTTCTGGTGACTCATTTGTGTCAGGAACCGGTGGGGTCGGAATATTGGTTCCTCCCTCTGGTCTTGCATTACAGGAGGTCCTTGTCAGGTATCATCAGATGATCGTTCCTGAAGAGCAGGCGGCCTTGACAATTATGATACAGGAG
>JAZDKH010000023.1:0-4456 GCA_043803325.1 Methanobacteriota archaeon
CAGATGCAGTGCTGGTCATCAGTCCGTACTATAACAAACCGAATCGTTCAGGTCTGATTAAACATTACAATGCACTTGCAGATCTGGATATCCCTGTTGTCATCTATAATGTTCCAGGAAGGACTGGCCAGAATCTGGCTCCTGATCTGATAGCTGAACTCGCGAAACACCCCAATATTGCCGGGGTGAAAGAAGCCAGTGGGGATATTACTCAGATATCTCAGATCATTGAGATGACTCAGGACGAAGAGTTCTCGCTTATCTCAGGAGATGATGGTATTACGTTACCAATCTTAGGGCTTGGTGGTGCAGGAGTAATCTCGGTAGCTGCAAACATTGTGCCTGTACCGATGATTCAGATGTATAACGCGGTGCAGAAAGGAGATTATGACACTGCCAGAAAGATCCATTTTGAAATCTCACCCCTATTCAGAGCAATGTTCTTCGAATCAAATCCGATTCCAGTGAAGGTTGCAAGTGAGATCAGAGGACTTGCGGCAGGTCCGGTAAGACTCCCCCTTGATGATGCATCAGCCGGGACAAAAGAAAAACTGAAAGAGGTACTCTCTCATTATGATTAAAATTGCAATATGTGGTGCACTTGGCCGCATGGGGACGACTATTGGGGGGATTGTCAGTAGAGATCCTGATCTGCAACTGGTTTGTGGCGCTGATATGTATGATGGGGAATTTTTCGGAGTGCCGGTGGTACCTGCAGAAAAATTCGCTGCACTCCTTGCAGAGAAGAAGCCTGATGTAGTCATCGACTTCACCATCGCAGCGGCATCAGCGATAAATATCCCTGTAGCAGCAGCAGCCGGATGCGCTATTATCCTTGGAACAACCGGGCTTTCATCAGAGCAGAGGCAGGTGATTGATACATCGATCACCAAAGCAGGTGTTCCGGCAGTTATATCCAGTAATTATTCGATAGGGATGAATATTCTCTGGTTACTGGTGAGAGAAGCTGCAAAGCGTATGAGTGACTATGATATCGAGGTCACTGAAGCACATCACCGGTATAAAAAAGACGCACCGAGTGGGACTGCAAAGACCATCCTTGAGATCCTTCAGGACGAAGTCGGACCTCGTGAAGAGGTGTATGGACGTGTCGGCATGACAGAACGGGGAAATGAGATCGGCGTCCATGTTATCAGAGGGGGGGATATTGTCGGTGATCATTCAGTCCTCTTTACAAATAATTTTGAGACGGTTACCCTCTCTCATCAGGCATATGATCGGGGAGTGTTTGCAGAAGGTGCAGTACGGGCAACTAAGTGGGTAGTCGGGAAAAAACCAGCGATATATGGGATGAAAGACGTCCTTGGGCTCTGAAATAAAATCGGAGAAAGTACGAAACATATTTTTAATCTTTAGTTTAAGTTAATAGGAGATATCCATGACAGCAATAATTAACAAGGATTTATGTACCGGATGTGAAACCTGTGTCGATGAATGCCCGGCAGTTGCAATTGCCATGAACAAGGACAAGGCAGAAGTCAATGACGAGCTTTGTGTGGACTGTGGCTCATGTGTGGATGTATGTCCAGCAGAAGCCATAACCATGGATTAAATCATCCATTTTTAATTACTAGTTCAGACCTATGTACCCTGTATGATCAGTGTAGGAGTACTGGGTGCAACCGGTGCAGTAGGACAGCGGTTCGTACAACTCCTTGCAGGCCATCCTTTTTTCGATCTCTCAGTTTTGACAGCATCTCCACGGAGTGCTGGCAAGAAGTACCGTGATGCGGTGAACTGGCGTCTTGAAGTGCCGTTTCCTGATAATTCTGGAGATATCATCGTATCAGATACATCAATTGAGAGTCTGAAGAAGGTTGACCTCGTATTCTCTGCGTTACCTGCCGATCTTGCCGGAGAGGTGGAGATGCAGTGTGCAAAAGCTGGCATAGGAGTATGCAGTAATGCGAGTACCTACCGGATGGAATCCAATGTTCCCCTGGTAGTCCCTGAGATAAATGCGGATCATCTCGGGATGATAGATCTTCAACGGGATGGAGGGTGGGACGGGTTCATCGTCACAAATCCGAATTGCTCCACTATTATGCTCACCTGCTCCCTGGCCCCAATCAGAAAATTTCCGTTCACTGACCTCAGAGTCGCGACGATGCAGGCGATATCAGGAGCAGGTTTTGAAGGAATACCTGGTATGTCCATCTTTGATAACGTGATTCCGTACATTGGAGGAGAAGAGGAGAAGATAGAACGTGAGACTCTGAAAATTATGGGGGCGTTTGATGGTTCTGAGGTACATAACGCACCATTTTCTGTGAGTGCCTGCTGTAACCGGGTTCCGGTCATCGATGGCCATTCAATGTCAGTCTGGGTCGATATCAAGGAGCCGGTTCAGAAGGTGGAAGAAGCTTTTAAAACGTGGAAATCCTTATTACCTAATCTCCCAACTCTTCCTGTTAAATCGGTTGAGTACCTGGATCAGCTTGATCGGCCTCAACCACGTCTTGACCGAATGAAAGGAAAAGGAATGACCGTATCAGTTGGCAGATTACGTCCGGGTCTGAGATATCAGGCTATGGGTCATAATACCATCAGGGGAGCTGCTGGAGCTTCTATTCTGAATGCAGAACTCATATATGGTCGGGGCTATCTGTAACATTAATATTTATGACATATGTGCAAGGCGATAACACCATATTTGTGGGCAATAAACCGGTCATGAACTATATTTTAGCCGTTGTTACTCAGTTTAACGGTGGTGCGAAAGAAGTTATTGTTAAAGCACGGGGAAGATCGATATCACGTGCAGTCGACACGACTGAGATTGCTCTGAATAGATTTCTGCAGAATGTGGACAAAAAATCCATAACAATCTCGACAGAATTGGTTGATACGGAAAATGGAAAGACGAATGTTTCAAGTATAGAGATCATCTTAGTAGTGAAAGAGGGTGCATCCGAACACTCTACTATATAATTTTTTTGAATCCCGAAAGTTCTTAACCTTTTGAACCGTAGATTATAATAATGATCAGGAACAGCTTGACGTTCCTTCTTGTATTTCTTCTTATAATCAGTCCGTATGCAGTACTCGCAGCTGATCCTGAACCACATGGGTACATTTCCATACAAGATGTCGCAATCGATCTGCAGCAAGGATATGCAAATGTTCATGTTTCATACAAACTTGATGATGCCTTTCGTTTTCTGATGCTGATGTTCGGAGAGAATGATGTAAAAACACGCCTTCTTGAATTACTGGGATTTGAAAATGTTAGTCTTATCAGAATGGATTATGAGTCTGCTGACCTGAAAGTGTATGACATCAAACAGATATATGGAGATGGTCTGTATTGGTTTCCAGCTCACCGGTTCGGTACAATTATCCCGAATTTAACAATAAGATCAAATCAGTCCTGTCAAAAGTTATCAAATATTACAGAACTTGAGAATGGAACGGTTTATTACTAATCTGCAGGCGCTAATTCCATGCCAAATGATCTGATAAGTTTAACCCTCTTTACCCTTTCTTCTCTTCTGATTGTGGTTAATCCCATCGGTGCCATGATCGTGTACAACTCACTCACTGAGTCAATGGATACCGAAACCCGAAAGAGAGTGGCTGTATATGCCTGCAGGTTGTCAGCTATTGTCCTGGTCTTCTTTACCATTTTCGGATCTGATCTCCTTTCTCTGTTTGGTATTACCATCAATGCGTTCACTATAGCCGGTGGAGTACTGCTCTTTGGTATTGGTATGGAGATGGTTTATGCACGAACATCCCGCACCAAAATTACTGCTACAGAAAAATATGAAAGTATAGATGCTGAAGAAGTCTCCTCTATGCCCCTTGCATTTCCGATGATTTCAGGTCCGGGAACAATCACTACCGTTATTGTTCTCTCAAAAGATGCTCCCCTTCTTACTGAACCTCTTTATCTCGGAATCATCATTGGATCAGTCCTTATCACTATTATCCTGACATACGCCCTTATGATGTCGGCAGAACGATTCAGCCACCGGATTGGACAACGTGAGTATCGTGTAGTAAATAGGCTGATGGGTATTCTTCTGATGGCAATAGCAGTACAATTTATGATAAATGGGATTTCTCAAGCATTTCCTGCATTGGTCAACTAATTGAAGTCCCACTTATATCATACGAGAATATCAGTAATAGAAATAATCGTTAAAAAAAAGAGAATATCAGGCTGGAAATGCTTCCTGACCCATTGCTTCATAACATTGTCTGAACAATTCCCTGGTTTCAAGGGCTTCATCACGATCAAGTTTCTGTATCGCAAATCCTACGTGAATCAGAACAAAATCACCGATCTTCACATCCACAAGGTCAATTCTGATCTCCTGTTGCAGGTTACCAAAATCTACCAAGGCGATATTCCCATCACGAATCTCAATAATTTCTGCTGGAACTGCTATGCACATGTATAAGCCTCGGGTGTTGAATCTCCCAGATCAAG
>JAZDKH010000024.1:0-3554 GCA_043803325.1 Methanobacteriota archaeon
AACAAAATGAGGTTCTGAACAGATATCAAGGATAGACAAGTGGTTTTGTTCATCCATAACTGCTACGAAGATATCCTTAATGTTCAGAACGCCCCGGATGGTGTCAATATCCTCATGATACACCGGAATTCGGGAAAAACCCGTCTTTTTAAATACCTCTAGAGCTTCTTCAGGTGAGGTGGCATCTTCTATCATCACCACATCTACCCGGGGAGTCATCGCTTCACGGACACGGGTATCACCAAACTCAAATACAGAATGGAGCATCTCCTGTTCATCCTTCTCGATCGTCCCCTCCTCCTGACCCACATCAATCCATTCTTTGATCTCCTCTTCGGTGATCATATGGTGAGAGAAGACCGCTCCTCCAGATATCTTCCCAGCGATTCGGTTAAATATCCAGATAACCGGGCTAAAAAGACGAGAAAGCAGAAAAATTACCGGTGATACCCGGAGAGCATACATGGTAGAATGCCGGCTGGCGTACATCTTCGGACTTATCTCACCAAAGATGAGAAGCAGTATTACCACCACAATGGTTGCAACCGAGACAGCAAGACCACCCTCTCCAAATATACCTATTGCTACCGCAGTTGCGATTGAAGCTCCAAGGATATTTACAATATTATTCCCGATGAGGATGGTAATCAGAAACCGATCCGGATTTTGTTTCAGGGTCGAGAGTGCTATGGCACCCGGCATGCCATCATGAACCAGGGTTCTCACCTTTGCACGAGTTATCGAGAAGAGCGCTACTTCAGATCCTGAGAAGAAGGCAGAAAAGATGAGGGTCAAAATAAAGATCCCTATATACAGATAATATTCAATCATCACAAATTTTCAACCCCGCACATCCCGGCCCCACCAGAACTCTCGTCCTGGAGTTGCCCAGGTACCAAAGTACCCCAGCACGATAGTGGACTAACATTCCCTTTGAATGGCAACTGAGTATTCAACTGATCTGTCTATATGAGCGGCTGCCGTGGATATCAATCTTTTTCTGGTATCCCGGCCGGTCATTAGTGCCAGATTTTCCCCTCCTATTCAGACATCAAACGACCTGACATACTCCACATCGTTTGCAAGAATTTCTATCTTCTCTGCATAGGTGAGGGGCTGATCTACTGAAAGGTCATTAATCTCAAGGGTAATTAGCCCGTTATACCCTGCATCCACCAGAGCCTCCAAGGCCGTATCAGCCCATGCATTGCCTTTTGCTGGGAGGTGGAGCACCTTTCCTGCAGCACCGGAGAGATGAACATTTGCAATCCGGTCATCTGCTCCTTCAATAAACTCACTGAGAACAGATACTCCCTGAGACGATGTATGACAGGCATCAAGGGTGAATGAGAGCCAATCCCGTTTTTTCAGTACGTGAAATATTTCATCAGGAGTACTGAGCAGAGCATTGACCTGGGGCTCCATATTTTCTATTGATATCTGCACAGATGATCCTTCAGCGAGCGGTTCTATAACATCAAGCATATGATCCAGACGGCGATAATCAGTATCTGTAGGGGGGCGCTTTGATGTCCGTCTTCCTGGGTGTATGGTGCAGACCGTGGCACCCAGATCTTCAGCCAGTCTGATAGAATACTCAATCCAATCCAGAGAGACCTGCACAATATCCGGGTTTATCGAGCAGGGATTCAGATCAAGTACTGGAGCATGAACTGAGAGAGGGAAAGAGAACGAGTGCGAACTGACCTCCTGCACTAATCTGCCGATAGGGAGCCCGTCAAGCCACCAGTCAGGAGTTTCAGGCCAGAATTCAAGGGTGTCAGCACCGGTATTCCGGACTGCATCGAAGATCAGGTGAAGAGGATGATCATGGAAGAACATCGTCGAAAAGGAGATCTCCATCACTCTAACATATCTCCTGTCCATGCCATAACGCTTTGGAATACCCGGAGGAGATTAAGAGATATTATCAGGTGTGCATCCTCATTGCACTATGATGAGTACGATAAATCCCCCGGGCAGTGTGCCATTATCTATATACTGGCGGAAATAATCGATCAGGAGAACCATGGATCAACAGACTCTTGATACCTGGAGCAGAGAACACCGTCCGGCGGTGTTGCGGGTTTCTGAGGTTGCTGCAGTGATAACGCAGCTCCTTGACACCCCAGAGTTATCCAATATCAAGGTATCAGGCGAGATCACCAACTTCAAACGCCACGGTTCTGGTCATCTGTACTTCTCCCTCTCAGAGCGGATAGGAGAGAAAGAGTTCACCATCCGGTGCTCAGTCTGGAAGACAGCAGCCCGATATCTGCCCTGGGTACCGGAAGATGGAATGATTGTTGAAGCCTTTGGCTCAATCAATCACTATGAGCGGAATGGTCAATATACCCTGGTCATTTCCCAGATGTGGCAGTCAGGAGCAGGAGAGAAGGCCCTTTTGATCGAGAGATGGAAGAGAGAACTCACCGCAAAAGGATACTTTTCAACAGAACGCAAACGGCCACTTCCTGAATACCCGGTCCGAATCGGGGTCGTAACTTCAGAGACCGGAGCAGTCATCCATGATATCCAGAATGTTATATCCTGCCGGTTTCCAACAGAGATAATTCTCTCACCAACAGCGGTGCAGGGACCGACAGCTCATGATGAGATTGCAGCTGCAATACGGCGGGTTGCTGGTATGGTTGACCTGGTGATTGTCGGAAGAGGAGGAGGAAGCTTTGAGGATCTCTTTGTATTCAACCACCCGGTCGTAGTTGAAGCAATTGCCACCTGTCCGGTGCCAGTCATCGCTGCTATCGGGCATGAGGTTGATGTGACCCTCGCTGACCTGGCTGCAGATCACCGGGCATCAACCCCTTCTCAGGCAGCAGAGTTATCAGTCAAAGATAGAAAGACAGAGATAGAGTTGCTGAATCATATCCGCAATCGAATCTTCAGACGATTACTTTCCAGGATAGAACAGGCTGAGGAAGAACTCAATGATCTTCGGGAACGACTCTCTCAGTTCAGAATGGATCGATCTCTCTCACAACGCAGACAATATCTGGTAGATATTTCTGACCGGATGAGTAATCTTGCAGACCTCGCACAAGGAAAACACCATCTCCGGCTCAGAGAATACCGGGCTCGACTAGAGGCGAGAAATCCGACATCAATGCTCAGAAGGGAGATCCCTGAACGACGAGTGCGACTTTCTGATCTTTCAGAGCATCTGATACATGCGGTTTTCATAAGGCTTGGAGCGCATCAGAAGGAACTGGCATCTCTCACCGCAGTTTTGAATGCCAGAAATCCATATACCGCCTGTCGGAACGGATACTGTATGGTTCTCAGGAGTGGACAGATTGTAAGTACATCTGGAATTCTCTCCCCAGGTGAACAGGTAGAACTCATATTTACCGATGGGAAAGCAAAAGCAGAGATTCGTGAGGTAGAAAGATATGAAAAAGTATGAAGAGATGATAACAGAATTAAAAGAGATCGTAAGAAAGATCGAAGATAATGAAACAAACCTGGATGAAATGGTAACTCTCTATGAACAGGGAACGGTTATCATCCGGCAGTGCGAAGAACGCCTGAGTGAT
>JAZDKH010000025.1:0-3960 GCA_043803325.1 Methanobacteriota archaeon
CTTGTTTCTGTTGCCGGTTTGAAAATTGGTTCTGCATATCGATACGAATCATGTAGAAAGACCCAGAAGACTATCGGGTTGGGACACATCATCTCTGCTTTCCTGATCGCGATTTCTCTCTGGAGCATCTATACTGCTCATACCGGTGATATGAGGGATGAATACTTACTTGCAACAATGTATGCTCTGCTCGGAGTTCAGGTATACCTCATCTGTTCATCATTGGCTCAGGCAATTTCGATTATTAAGAGTCGTCCAGTCCCCCCGGTATATCAGATACATATCCTTTTTGTTTTTATAGCCATCAGTCTGATTCTTATGGGTCGAATCCCTTTCTTTCCTCCTCTGCCAAATACCATTCTCGCAATTTCAATGATATATCTCCCTGGAGCGGTTCTTTCACTCCTGACCAGTCAGATAATCAGACGAGTGTCATATGCTGATATTACGGATCCCAGTATCACCCTCACTCATCCTCAGGTTGCCTTTAGGCCTGGAATAAATTCCTCATTTCCTGAGTCATTACGGGGACGATATGACGAGATAAGCATTATTGGAAGTGGAGGGGTAGCTATCGTATACCGGGCAGTACGGATTCGTGATGGCAATCAGGTGGCAGTCAAGATACCCTTCTCTCCTGATGAGACAAGTGGAAAAACCTTTCTCAATGAGATGGCGATCTGGCGTGATCTTCATCACCCCTGCATCGTAGAGGTATATGATCAGAATATCTTCCCGGTGCCTTATGTTGAGATGGAGTATATCTACCGATCGCTTCGTGATCTTACCTATCCGGTAGCTTCAGCCCTTGCCGTCTCTATTATCAGAGATATTGCATCTGCTCTCATCTATGCCCACAATTCTGGAATTATTCACCGGGATATAAAACCTGGGAATGTGTTGCTCACCCATGAGGGGAGAGCAAAAATAACTGACTGGGGGCTTTCCAGATCTCTTGCCAGGCAGGATGTGACAAAGAACACCAGTTTCTCACTCTTTTATGCAACTCCCGAACAACTTGCTCCAGAAATGTATGGAAGTGGTGATCAGAGGACTGATATATATCAAATGGGGGTACTTCTGTATGAGTTGATCTGTGGTGAACCCCCATATGTTAAACCTGGTATTGGAGAGATATTCTTGGCAATACAGAAGAACCAGTATCGGCTGCCATCAGAGTGTGACAAGGCTCTTGAGCAGTATGATAAGATAATAAAGAAATCTCTGAAAGCTAATCCCGCAGAACGATTTAATTCAGTGGAAGAATTTGTTCAGTGTTTAGATCAGATCTCTGAGGGGAAGGGACAGTGATTTATCTTCGTTCAGAAATAAGTTCTCCAGATATTATATCCCATGAAACAAAACTGGCAGCATCATCTGCACATTCTTATAATATATCGGATAACCTGGTTGTATCATCCAACCATGTGATATGAATTTCTTAAATAATGAGAGAGCAATTATACTCTGCTCTTTCTTAGAAAAATCCTGAGATTGAGTAAAATTCAAAGCCTAACCCTGAGATTTTACCCGGTTATGCCAGCATCATTTTGTACATGATAACCAGAGTAACACCAGTATACCCACCGAAGAATAGCCTTCCAATCCAGAAACAGGGAATTACCCCCTCCCTGTTAATCACTTTTCAAAAATGTCATTATACATATCGTACAGATATGGAATAACAAAACAGTTTCTGATAAAAATGGATTTGGTTCTTTTTGGTTGTCCAAACATCTGAACTACCATTCGACCAGAAAATAAAATAAATGAAGATAAATTATGGATTAAGATTTATCGGTTTAATGCCTGAGGATTACTCGGTTGTTGACCTCCTGGAGGTAATAGTGAATATATTTCGCGAGGGTATGGTGAAGACTGAGAGAGAATTGGTATTGTTTGTACAGGAATAGATGTTGGAGTAGGTGTTGGTATGGATTGCTGAACATTTGTACTCCCTGATACTTGTGATATTGTCTTATATGCATTCAGTCTTCCGAGAGAGGAGACTTTTCCATCTAATGAAGAGAGTATGTCGCTGGAAGTAAGGAGGATACTCCGCATTTGTATGTTCGTGAGAGTGGGGTTTATAGACTTCAGGAGTGCTGCAACACCGGATACATACGGAGTTGCCATAGAAGTTCCTGACATGTATGCATACTGGTTACCGGGATAGGTGCTTGCAATCTCTACTCCTGGTGCAGCAATATCCACACTTTTGACTCCATAATTTGAGAATGATGCAAGATTATCTGATGCATCTGTTGCTGCAACGGTGATGATATTTGGACAATCATTTGTCGCTGGATAAATTGGGGTACTGTCATCATCTGATCCTCCATTACCTGCAGCACAAACCACTATGGAAGGTGAAGCCGAAATTGCATCCTCCAAAGCATTTGAATATTGTGTCCCACTCCAAGAACAGGAGATAACATCTGCACCCATCCGATTTGCATACAGGATCGCTGAAACAGCATCAGATATGTATCCATTTCCAGAATTGTCCATGAATTTAAGTGGCATTATCCTGACCTTCCAATTGACACCCGTCACCCCTATGTGATTATCTCCAATGGCACCAATAATACCGGCACAATGAGTTCCATGCCCGTTATCATCCATCACTGAGTTGTTATTTCCCTGAAAATTCCATCCGTGAACATCATCAATGAATCCATTCCCATCATCATCAATCCCGTTATCCGGGATTTCTCCCGGGTTTGTCCAGATGTTCTCTGCAAGGTCAGGGTGGGTATAATCTACCCCGGAATCGAGGACAGCGACCACAATCTCTGATGAACCAGTACTATATTTCCAGGCTTCTTCAGCACTTATATCAGCCCCCAATTTTCCATTGAATGGGCTTTGGCCGGTATTATGAAGGCCCCATAGTTTTTCAAACTCAGGATCATCAGGAGTCATGGATGGAGAAGAACCTTCCGCCTGGGTAATAATTTTGATTTCGGTTTGTGATGGTTCCAGAGATATTCTATAATCTGGTTCAGCATATTCCACCAATGATGAGCCTATATATGCTGTCATAACAGAATTAACTGATAATCTAGGTACCTGGATTACCTGAAAACCAGTAGATTCCATCGGTTCAGGATGGGAGAGAACAGAGGTTCCAAATTTCTGCGTCATAGATGCTTCCATTGATGGTATTGGTCGGTCGGTATTTTCCCTTGCCGAACTCTTATACTTTACAATGATTCTATCTGCTACTGGGGATGGAGGGTTCTGATTCTGATATGGATTTGACCCAGGGTTGTTTTGTAATGTACTTTGCATTATCCCCGGATTTTGACTGTTTATCTGGATCAAATTTCCACTCGTTTGAGAAGAAGGAAGCTGATAATATCCATTCTGAAGAACAAGTACAGGAGATTGTAGACTGTTCTGGGGATAATATCCTCCATCTGATGAGTCTGTATAGATCTGATCTGATAAAACTGGGAAGATAGCAATTATCAGTGTAGAGATAATTATTCCTACGATTCGACGTTTTAATTGGTTCATATATATCGAAGATCTAAATTATGTTTTCAATACTTTCAATCAAAAAAAAGAAATTTTTTCGGATAAATGGAAACCCTACTTAAAAAATTATTCAGCCCGTAATGCCTCGATCGGATCCAGATTTGCCCCTCTCCATGCAGGGTAGAGTCCGGATATAATACATATTACCAGCCCAATTGCCATGGCATAAGGAAGTTGGATGAGACTGTCATAGGTGAAGAAGTACTTCGTACTCCCTACCATAATCTGGATGAATACATACCCGATAATCAGGCTGAGAATCATCCCTGAGATCGCACCGATAATCCCAATCAACGTAGCTTCATACACAAACATCCGGAGTATCTCTTTTTTCTGAGTTCCAATACTGCGTAATACCCCAATCTCTCTGATACGTTCAGTAACTGACATCATCATGATATTAAAAATAGACACTGC
>JAZDKH010000026.1:0-2806 GCA_043803325.1 Methanobacteriota archaeon
GCCCCAGGTCTCCCGTGAATCCGGTTCTCTCATAGGTAAGCGGTGTTATGACGTATTCCACCATAAAAATAAACCTTGTGATGAGTGCCCTGCGATATATACCCTAAAAACCGGGCTTCCCGGACATAAGATCATCTGCCGTGAACGATCCGGGAAGACTCCTGTTACACTTGACGTCTTCACATACCCGCTGTATGACTCAGGTGCAGGTGAAATCACGGGCGTTATCGAATATGTCCGTGGTATAACAGACCTGATACAGGAAGAAACCGTATCAGGTACACGTCAAGATTCTTCCAGAATCAATACTTGACAATTTTTGATCCCTGACTCTCACCCGAGCACATGGTATATCTAAACTGGCGTCTATATCGCAGTGAATTCGAGATTCTCGCGGGAGACCTTATGTCTGATTCCTTATCAGATATAACCCGACTGAACAATAAACTTAGAAAAATTTGCCAAAACGATCCTGCAGTGCATCTGACATTTCTGGGAACCGAGTCGTATCTGGTTGCATTTCTTGAATTTCTCTTTTTCAGGGCTGAAGGCCCCTACTCACCTGGATTCATCGCATATGCAGAATGCATCAGATTGGTCTTTACTTCATCTGAATCTCTCTGTATCCTACTAGACCATAATGCTGCAGATGCTATCGGAAACATGGTCCTGAATAAACGGGGAAAACTCAAGTTTGCAATCGCTGATCATCTCGAACTGATGATAATACTTGACTGGTGGGTCATATTTGGTTTACGACCGATCAGTCAGAGACAAGTATTTGAAGCGATCATACGTAAATCCACCATCTCTAACCGAATTGCTACTCATGATCCCGGATTGATACTCAGACTTCTTGAGGTCTTTCCAGTGTATCTGTCAGAGTTCTGCCCTGCTGATCTCACTCATGAGGAGATCGCACAACGGCAGTCAGATGTCAGTCCACTTCCTTCGCAGAGACGGTATCGCCGGCTTTATGAAGAGATGATAAGTGATGGACAAGACCTTAGTATGATGATCAAAGAGGAAGAGCAGCGGATACTTCCAATGGAGATAAAACGCAATACTCTGCTTGGATTCCTAGTCAAACAATTACATCATGAGACCTGTCAGATCTGCAATTTATGTGGGCATACAGATAAAGATCCCATCATGACCGTGCATCACATTATCCCCCTCTCAGAAGGAGGAGTTGATGTAGCAAAGAATATGCTCGTTGTGTGCAGACATCATCATCAGGCAATTCATACAGGAGAGATACAGGTGCGACTTGATACGCTGATTGAAATCAGATCACCGGATAGGATTTTTCACATCGAACCAAACCAAATTTAGCGGCAGAACAATTGAATCGGGAATATTCGAGAGATAAAATTGCATTTTTTAGTTTGGAATTCTTTATCAACCATCCACCCTAACCTGATATCAGGTTGTTACTGTGAACGCAATAGTTCTGATTATTGTTGCTCTCTGTCTCTTTGCTCTTGCATATCGATATTATGGTCTTTTTATCGCGACACGAATTCTTGAACTGGATGAAAAGAGAAAAACCCCGGCAGAATCCCTGGATGATGGGCATGATTATCATCCGACAAACAAATATGTACTTTTCGGGCATCATTTTGCTGCTATCGCCGGAGCAGGCCCGTTAATTGGACCGGTCCTCGCAGCACAGTTTGGATATTTCCCCGGTCTGCTCTGGATTCTCATTGGTGCTGTTGTTGCCGGAGGAGTTCATGATATGGTGGTCCTCTTTGCATCGGTCAGAGCTCAGGGGAAGAGTCTCTCGTTGATTGCTGAAGACCTCTTAGGAAAGCGTGCCGGCATCATAGCATCCCTCTCGATTCTCTTCATACTCATGCTCACGCTCGCCGGTCTCTCACTCGCCGTAGTTAATGCCCTCTATATGAGTCCGGTAAACACCTTTACCGTCATGGCTACCATTCCAATCGCCGTTCTGATGGGTCTGTATATGAATCGATTCAGGCCAGGTGATCTTCTGGGCGCTACGGTTCTTGGGGTCGGACTGCTCTCTTTAGTGATCCTTACCGGTCCGATCCTGGGTCATATTCCATTGGTCTCATCTCTGCTAACCCTTAATGAGGCGCCGCTCCGGATTTTAATACCTGTATACGGATTTATCGCAGCTGCTCTTCCAGTCTGGCTCCTCCTCTGTCCGAGGGACTATCTGTCCACATATTTGAAGATTGGTACAATCGTTATCCTCGCCATGGGAGTTCTTATCGTTCAACCTGACCTGCAGATGCCTGCAATTACAGAATATTTTAATGGGGGCGGGCCGGTAATTCCTGGTGCTGCTATCCCATTCCTATTCATCACCATAGCCTGTGGTGCTCTTTCCGGATTCCACTCCACTATCGGAACCGGAACCACCCCGAAGATGATCATGAATGAAAAAGATATCCTTTTTGTCGGGTATGGAGCGATGCTGACTGAGGGGTTTGTGGCAATCATGGCATTGATCGCTGCCTGTGTTCTTGTTCCTGCTGATTACTTTGCAATCAATGTAGCACCAGCCGTCTATAATACCCTTGGGATGGTTCCGGTCCAGTTACCTGCATTGGAACAACTCATCGGCGAGAATCTTGCTGGCAGAACGGGGGGTGCTGTCTCCCTTGCGGTTGGGATGGCCTCAATATTTGCTAAAATTCCATTCCTCCAGGGATTAATGGGGTACTGGTATCACTTTGCTATCATGTTTGAAGCAGTCTTTGTCCTCACCGCAGTAGATACGGGAACCAGGGTTGGACGGTATCTTCTGCAAGAGCTCATTGGCAGGGTGATC
>JAZDKH010000027.1:0-2481 GCA_043803325.1 Methanobacteriota archaeon
GGAGACACGTGTGAGTTCTGTCTTGATAATGATAGAGACGGAGTTTGCACCATAACCGATTGTGCTATTATCGAATCTGGCAACAGTTCATCCAGTAAATACTGTGTCGACTGTGATAGAGATGGAAAATGTGACGCTGACAAGAAATTCGTCTCTGACTGTGAAGATCTGAAAGTTTGTTCAGAGGCATCGTATTGTATTGATAATAATAACGATGAAATATGTGATAGTGAAATATAGGGAATATAAAAAATTCTCAAAAAATCTGAAACCGGGTTTAGATATCTCTTATAAGATATCCTGTAGCAGGGGGTATAAACCCATTTTTTTCCCATGATATTTGATTAATTCCACCCTCTATCAACTGATGGAATACTTTAAGTTTAAAAAAAACTCAACAACTTTATCCAATACTTAAAGTGGAATGGGAAAATTGGCTCCTTATCGTCAATTGAGATTCTCTGAGGTAAATTATGAAGCAAATAAACCATAGAGAGCAACAACAATTTCAAACACATCAGATTATTACTGTTCTGTTCATCCTTATTTTAGCCATCATCTCCCCGGTTGACGCTTCAGGAAGCAAAATGACAATAGGAGATGTAATTCTCAAAACTGATCAATTGCGAAACCTCACTCATACAGGTGGCACCAATATTCCCGTAGGAGTTATCTCAAACGGGGTTATCGGCCTAAAAAATTCCCAACAATCAGGAGATCTGCCATCCGAAGTGCTGGTGCTAAAAGAGGGGGATAGAAGTGAAGGAACTGCTATGCTTGAGATTATTCATGATATCGCCCCTGATGCACCACTCATCTATGCGGATTTCGGGGGAGGTAATGAGCAGAGTTTTGTTACTGCGGTAGAGAACCTTATTGCTTCAGGTGCCAGAGTGATTGTTGATGATGTTGGGTTCTTACAGGTACCTTACTTTGAAGACGGCACATTAGCATCACGATTTAACCAGATTTTAGAAGAACATTCAGATATAATTCTTATATCTGCGGCAGGAAACGATGCAGATGCCCATTATCAGGGATTTTTTTCAGATGATGGAACCGGTTATCATTCCTTTGCAGGTAAGACCGGGATCCCTGTTACAATAAACCCAGGTGGAACGATTTCTGTTTTTTTACAATGGGATGATCTCTTCAGAACTTCTTCAAATGACTACAATCTCTATCTGTTTCAAAGCGGGCAGATGATTGGTATGAGTGAACGACCTCAGACGGGAAGTGAGATTCCGATTGAAAAATTTACATACCAAAATATGGGAAAACAACCGGTTCAGGCAGAGATTCGAATTTCAAAAGCGAGAGAAAATACTGAACCCAAAAATCTGGAAATTTTCATTAATGCCCGGAAGGACCAAGTTACTGTAGCGAATGAATTTCTTATTCCTGAGGACTCGATTGTCGGTCAGGCAGCAGTCCCAAGAGTTATCTCTGTAGCAGCAATTTCCCCGGAAAACATTCCGAATGTTGCGAAATTCTCCTCGAACGGGTATGTAACCATCACCTGGCCACAGCCAGAAAGGCGTCTGAAACCGGATATTACCGGTGTCAGCAATGTTGATGTGACGGGTTCGGGTGGATTTCCGAAAAAGTTCGTTGGGACTAGTGCTGCAGCCCCCCATATTGCTGGTCTTCTCGCATTAGAATGGAGTTTATTCCCGAATATGCCCGCAGATGAAATCCGTAAGACCCTCATTAATTCTACCCTTGAACTCGGTGCTCCCGGATGGGACCCGGCATTCGGATATGGACTGCCAGATGCACTTAAAATGTATGAACAACTCAAAACCGAATCTACTGAAAGCTCAACTGAGTTAATAACCTCCCCGATCGTGAAGGTTCCTCCCGGACTCGTGGAACCGGTAGTTGACCCCCCAGGAGTAATAATGGGTCCGATGACCATAACAGAGCCTGGAATCTACACTCTTGGTACAGATATTTATGATTACTCAGGGATTATTATCAGAATACTTGTGTCTGATGTGACGATCATCGGTGCAGGATATACCGTTGAAGGAACAACTGTACAATTTGCAGACGAAGTACCGGGATCCAAGACCGGGATCATTATCCAATCTCTGGACAATACAAGAATAAGAAATATCGTAATTCAGGATATTAGTATAACCAGCACAACAAGAGGAATTGCAGGATCGGGTGTTGACGGACTGATCATCAACAGGTGCCAGCTTCCATTTAACACCAATGGTATCGAGTTAAGAGATTCTAAGGATGGGATAATTACCAATTGTGTAATCTCGGGAAATTCTAATACCGGAATTATTGTAACCGATGGATCTGATAACACGACAATTGAAAATAATAAGATTACCAATAACCTGTTTAGTATTAAATCCGAAGGGAGCACTAATACTCATCTGAAAAATAATGATATCAGTGATAATCGCCGTGACAATGAGACACCGACAGAAATTCGTCCTGAACCGGCACCTGCCCCTGTACTAG
>JAZDKH010000028.1:0-2185 GCA_043803325.1 Methanobacteriota archaeon
GGAGTGACCGGAGTAAGTGATGTTGTTCTGACAAAAGGGGGCTGTGGATACCTCCATGCCATTGTCCAGATCAAAAAAAGGACTCAGGGAGATGGGAAGAACGCCATTCTCGCTGCGTTTGCTGCTCATACATCCCTCAAACACGTTGTCATTGTAGATGAGGATATTAATCCATCAGATCCCCTTGATGTCGAGTATGCAATCGCTACCCGGGTCAGGGCTGATACTGACACTATTATTATTTCAGGAATTCGTGGTTCCTCACTCGACCCCACCCGGATAGGAGACGGGATGAATGTGAAGATGGGGATTGATGCAACGATGGAGATGGGGCGAGAAGATGAATGTATCAGGGCAGTCTGGGAGGACTGATGTATCTCAGTCCTCGTGAAGAAGCAACGCTTGCTGGAGAAGAGGGTGAGACCCGTCAGCAACTGATGGAGATTCTTGTCGCCGTCGGGAAGGTCTTTGAGGCTGAGAAGATGGTCCCTATCCGGAGTGCCCAGGTCTCCGGAGCCTCGTACAAAACAATCGGCAGATGGGGTCTTGATTGGTTATCATCTCTGGACGCCAAGTCTTCTGTCCCTTCGATATTAAATCCGGTCGGCATGGATCGCATTCGATGGAGAGAGATGCAGATAGAACCCGCATTTGCTGAGAAACAACTGGATGTGATCGCTGCGTATGAGCGGCTCGGAATCCGTCTTGAATGTACCTGTACCCCGTATTACCTGACGATTACGGAGTACGGGGATCACCTTGCATGGTCTGAATCATCAGCAGTTGCCTATGCCAACTCGGTCATCGGAGCACGGACAAATCGGGAAGGAGGACCTTCTGCTCTTGCAGCAGCAATTCTCGGAATAACCCCCTGTTATGGGCTGCACCTGGTGAAGAACCGAACACCTGAACTGGCTATCATGGTTGAAGGAGTGCCAGAGAAGACTGACGAGTCCTGGTACGGGGCACTCGGGTATCTTGCCGGGAAAATGGCAGGGAACCGGATCCCTCTGTTCTCAGGAATAAGACCGGCCCGGGATCAACTGAAAAATCTTGGAGCAGCGATGGCAGCTACCGGAGCAACAGCCCTCTATCATGTGGAGGATATCACCCCTGAAGCCCGGGTGTTCAGTTTTAATTCATCAGGCCTGGAGACGGTGACGATCACTGCAGACGAGGTAGCAGAGTTGTATACTGCTGCAGAACCTGATGCCATCGCAATCGGGTGCCCTCACTGTTCAGAAGAGGAACTGAACAGGATCGCAGAGCGACTGAGAGGCTGCACAGTAAGAAAACCACTGTATATCTTTGCGGCACGAGAGGTAATCTCCCGGTCTCCTGATGCGGTCAGACAGATAGAAAAGAGTGGTGGCAGAGTGTATGCAGACACCTGTATGGTTGTATCTCCTGCCCTCGAACAGTATGGGACCATCATGGTCTCAAGCGGGAAGGCACTTTCATATGTCCCGAATATGTGTGGTGCTGCTGCAATAATCGGAACTCTTGATGACTGCCTGGTAGCGGCCTGCAAGTGATTAAAAATCCTTTCGATTTTTGATCAGGTGCTGAATATTTATCATCTTTCACCTGATATGGTATATTACACCATAGACTCCCATGAAGCAGCTGGACGAGACGTACTATGATATCCTGAATATCCCTCACGATGCATCGCCACAGGATATCTCATCCTCGTACCGAAAGCTCGCGAAAATCCTGCATCCAGACGTCTGTGAAAGTTCTGATGCTGAAGAACTCTTCAAGGTAGTAAATGAAGCATATCAGATTCTTCGCGATCCAAAAAAGCGAGCAGAGTATGACACCACGATAACTCTTGCACAGCCATCCCAGTATAAGGGATATTATCAGGGAACCCAGAGGTACCGGCATCCCCGAACCTGGTACTATGCTGATCATTATCATAGGACGGGGAGAGAACAGACTCATACCAACGAGGGCAGAGCGGAACCAACCAGAAAGGGCATTCCGAAATTTGTGCAGGTTCTTCTCTTTTATCTCACCCTAATCATGGCCATCGTAATTATTGCAGAACTCTTTCTCCTTCCCTGGATAAACGGAGTGAACGCAACCGACGCACGCAGTGCTTTCCTTGAGGGGAATCAGTGGGTAGCAGAGGAGGAGTATCAGAAGGCGATCGGGAGTTATCAGACTGCAGTTTCCAGGC
>JAZDKH010000029.1:0-3097 GCA_043803325.1 Methanobacteriota archaeon
CCTGGATAACTTCCTCCCCACCCGGGCTGATGATCATCTGTCTCCCCCGTCTGATAGCGACGACCGATACCTGATACCTGCTCCGGAGCTGGCTGTCTGATAATGATATGCCAACCAATGGAGATTCTCTTTTAATCCGAATAGACCGCAAGTCAATATCAGGCACCAGTTCCCGCAGGTCATCAAAGGTGAATGGGCTGGTTGAGACACTTCTGAGCATCTGATACCCTCCTGCCCGTATCTCTCTGACAAGGCGTTCGATTTCGTCCTCCGGAATGAGGTATCTGTGCAAAATCCTGGTGAATATCTCGACTGATGTCTCGAACTCCTCAGGAATTACCTCATCAGCTCCCAGTTCGAGGAGTGTTGCAACCTCCCCCATAAACCGGGTGCGGGCGATAATGTACAACCCTGAATTTATCCTCCGGGCAATCTGGACAGTCTGTTGAGTAGCAAACGGATCATTTACTACTATCACGAGAATCCGGGCATCTCTGATACCTGCCCTCATGAGGACACCCGGTTGGGCAGCATCGCCGTACATAATAGATTCTCCCGATCTTCTCTCCTGACTAACGACATCTGGATTCATTTCAATGATATAATAAGGAACTCCCGCTGCCCGTGCTGATCTGGCAACATTTCTCCCATTCAGGCCATATCCGACGATAATGATATGATCTTTCATGGTATCAGTGGGAGCGTTCTCGATATCTAAAACTCGATTCGAAGCAATCCTTATGAGTGGAGCAGAGAGGCGGGGTGTAACCCTTCCTGAGAGTCCGATGAGCAACGGTGCGAGGCCCATGGTCACCACCGAGACGTTAAGAAAGAGTTGAAATTGTTCTGGTGCGAAGATACCGGCAGTTGCCCCGCTGGTTGCAAGAATGAATGAAAATTCCCCGATCTGACTGAGAGAGATCCCAGTAAGGACTGACGACCTCGCAGGAAGACCTGAAGCGATTGCAGCCAGGGTCCCGGTCACATATTTTATCAGGATGATGGCGATGACCAGAACAGCGACATTCAACGGATGGGAAAGGAGGTAGGAGATGTCAAATATCATCCCGATTGATATGAAGAAGAATGCGGAAAACATGTCCCTGAATGGAATTATGTTGTACATCGCGTGCATTGAGTACTCAGACTCTGAGATGATTAGCCCGGCAAGAAATGCACCGAGAGCCATTGAGAGTCCGATCGACGAGGTGAGGTAGGCAATAAGGAGACAGGTGCCGATCACGATAAAGAGGAACATCTCCCGGTTCTGGTGTTTTGCTGCATAATGGAGCAGATAAGGAATCACATATCTGGCGGAGATATAGACAACCACGATGATCAGGATTCCCCCAAGTACCAGTCTGATCACCGAGGGACTCCCAGTGGTATCTCCGGCAAGTATTGGGGTGATCATCATCATCGGGATGACAATCAGATCCTGAAAGATGAGTATCCCCAGTGCCGCCCGTCCATGGGGGCTGTCCACCTCCTGGCGATCGCTCAGGACCTTCATCACGATAGCAGTCGAGGAGAGAGAGGCGAGCATTCCGACAAAAAGGGCGTGATTGAGATCCCATCCTGCCACGATTGTCAGGCCAGTGCAGATTAAAATGGTGGAGAATACTTGGACTGTCCCGCCGATGAGGACAAACTGGCGACTCTTCATCATATGGCTGATAGAGAATTCAAGCCCTATCGTGAAGAGGAGAAAAATAACCCCGAGTTCTGCAAAAAATTTTATTGATTCCTGGTTCTGAATCAAACCGAGACCTGCCGGCCCGGCGATGATCCCGGTTATGAGGAACCCAACGATCGAAGGGATTTTTATCCGGTAGAGAACTATGAGCAGGAATATAGAGAGGAGAAATATCGCGACGATATCAGCGAAGAGTGTTGCATACGAACCTTCCATGAGATACTCCCGAATTCAGTTTCTGATTGGCGTTCAAACTTTAGGTCTTTTCTCCAGCATCTCATATTTGGAGAGGCTTATATCTCTGAAGAACAGAGCATTTCTGGTAATTAATATCATAAATCAGGGAGAAACAGGTTTTTGGATGGTATAAATGCTCATTGCAGGTGCTGTTGATATCGGGGGGACGAACACCCGGGTTGCATTGATCCGCGAAGATGGGTTCATTATGGCAATTGAACGATTTAAAACGCCACGTGGTCTGGATCCCGTTGCGGTTCCGATTGCTGCAGGGGATGCTCTCCTCCGGTTGGCTGCCTTACACCCTGGTACTGCCTTGTGTGGTATTGGTGTTTCGGCCGCCGGACCGGTTGACCTGAATGCCGGGAGTATACGTCATCCCCCGAATATGCCATTTGATGAAGTCTCTATCGTCCGCCCCCTCCGGAATCTGTGTAACTGCCCGGTCACGCTGATGAATGATTGTCGGGCTGCAGTACTTGGCGAGGTCTTTACCGGTGCAGGCATGGGATTTCATCATGTTGTCTATATCACGTTCTCTACCGGTATTGGCGGTGGCGTGTATACTGATGGTCGGGTTCTCCTTGGACGGGGGGGAAATGCAGGGGAAATTGGGCACTTCATCGTTGATACCACCTATATGCAATCTTGTTCGTGCGGACTTTCGGGTCACTGGGAAGGGTATGCATCAGGGAAGGGGATTACCCGGTTTTTTCAGACATGGTGCAGGGTTCATGAGATGGATCCTGGATCGCCGCTCGCTACTGCGAATGATATCCTGAATGCAGCGACCCGTGGTGAGCCGGTGGCAAAACTCTTCATAGGGACCCTTGCTCGTATCAATGCCTGTGGTCTCTCCATCATTATAGTGGCGTATGATCCTGAGATTATCATCCTTGATGGCCCGGTGGTCGTAAATCATCCGGATATCATCCTCACCTCTGCGATCGAGCATATCGATCGGTACCTTGATCTCCCAAAGATTGTCATCAGTCCGCTTGGAGGAAATGCGCCTCTCCTGGGTGCTGCAGCAGCGATGTTCCGTCTCTCCGAAAGACCTATATTACTGTGAGAGTAAAGTAGACTACTTATGTCTCACGGTCTGTTCATAAACCGAAATCATGAATTCCAATTTTTGAATACCCAATACACCTCTCCTGAATC
>JAZDKH010000030.1:0-3060 GCA_043803325.1 Methanobacteriota archaeon
AACTTGGGTTTGACACAAGAAAGATCACCGCAGCCATTGGATGCGCTCCAATCCCGCCGGTGAAAGCAGATGCTACTCAGGCGATGGGGACCACGAACGATGCAACCATCTACCACGGACAGATAAACCTGACCATGAGAGCACCGGAGATAAAAGACTACATTGACAAGATACCGAGCAACAAGTCAAAGGGTTATGGTAAACCATTCTATGAGATATTCAAGGAAGCAAACTTTGATTTCTACCAGATAGATACATCACTCTTCTCACCTGCTGAAGTTACTATCAATGAACTGACCGAGGGCAAGGTTTACCATGTCGGGGCAGTCAACCCGGATGTTGTCCTTAAGTCGTTTGGTTACATCTAAAAGGCCCAGGCCTCTTTTTTTCGTGCAGATGCCTTTTTCGTTTTACAAACGCTTTCATCCGGTTCGGGTGCCACTGCTGGAAACCCCCCGGTTAGAGAAAAAAAGTTAAGCCTCGATTCCGAGAGCTGTTAGAAGATCTTCTAAGGGTATGCCATGTGCAGCAGCTGCTTCTGTTATGGTCTCTCCTCTGCTAATTGCACAACCAACGCAGCCCATTCCAAATTGTGCAAATACTGCACCTGCGTCTGGATTTGCCTGCAAAACCTCGAGAATGGTTGAGTCCTTATTTACTACCATACATACTATGTTGCAGATGGAAATTGAAAAATGATACGGTACGTATTTGATAGGAACCAAATCTCGAAGAACACTCCGAAACTGATTGATACCTGAAAGTCACATATTCACTCAGGAGAAAGGGAGAAGGAAGGGAGAACAGCCTACCCACGGACCCAATTTTATAATGCTCTGGATATCCACCCGTTGCCTGAAAGACTCTCCACTCGAGGTTGCTTTAGAAAGCCTCGGCTCTCTGACAAGAGGGATCGAGATCATCGACGGAGGTGTTCACCGGATTCCATCGGTGAGTTTGCTTGAGTCATTTCCCTATCGGTATTCGCTCCGTGTTCCCCAGCTGGACATCAATCTGGCAAGTATCCTTGAACCTGTGCGACAGGCATCGGTATCAGTGATAATGGAACGGTTTGCATTTGCTGCTGAAGTAAATGCTGATGTCATCATAAGTCCGGGGTACATTTCTGCACCATCGGAGTTTGCTCTTGCCCGTAGACAACTCGCCATATCCTGTCAGGATCTGCTCAAAGCAGCTGACCAGTACGGCATCCGGTTCCTGTACCGAAATACTGGCAGATGGGAGAATTATCTCATGAGAACACCCGAAGACCTCTCTATGATCAGTCAGGTTCCCCTTGCCCTTGACATCGGTCATGCTCATGTGAATGGATGCCTCGCTCAGTTCCTTCATGATGGAGCGAGTAGGTATCACTACCTCTATGATTGTAAAGGGATATCAGAAGATCACCTCGAAATTGGGCAGGGTTCAATACATTTCGCCCCGGTAGCTACGGCAATGTTCGCTCATGGAGCACGGGGTATCGTGGATGTTCCTACCTATCGTGGTGCATATAATAGTATCCGTACACTCCGCCAGTTTGGAATCGGATAGTAGAAATGGAGTAGGGTGTGATGAACAGGTACCGAATTCTCTCATGGAATGTGAACGGCATCCGAGCTATATCAGGAAAAGAGGTTGTACGCGGAAAGAAGTTTTCTGATTTCCTGATAACTGACAATCCTGACATCTGCTGTCTCCAGGAGACAAAGGCTGATGCGAAAAGTATTTCCTCGGAAATCAGTAGAATCGGACCCTACTTCTTCTATCTAAATCCTGCAGAGCGGAAAGGATACAGCGGAGTTGGTCTGTATACTCAGGAAGAGCCTGTAGAAATCAGATATGGATTTGGAGCTTCAGAATTTGATCATGAAGGACGAGTAATAATCTCCCGGTATCCGATGTTCACTCTGTATACCATCTACTTCCCCAATGGAGGGGCATCTGATGAGCGGCTCGCATTTAAACTCCGTTTTTATGATACTTTTCTGAACTATATAACAGAACGGAATGCTGCTGGAGATCGGATCGTCATATGTGGCGATGTAAATACTGCCCATCTCCCTGTCGATCTGGCGCGACCCAAAGAGAACATGGGCGTATCAGGGTTTCTTCCGATTGAGCGTGAGTGGCTTGATCGGTTCATTAATGCAGGGTTCATTGATACCTTCAGACTCTTTGAATCAGGTGGGGGTAATTATACCTGGTGGGACTACAAAACAAGGGCAAGATCGCGAAATGTCGGATGGAGAATAGATTACTTCTTTGTAAATGAGCGGATGAGAAGCCATGTTCTCTCATCTGTTATCAGAACAGAGGTGATGGGTTCTGATCACTGCCCGATTGAACTGGTGATCCAGTTCTGAATGCTCATATTACCCAATCAAACTGACCCGATGGTGCAGGGACTATATCACCTTATTTGTTCTAACAATTTTTTAACTGCATATGCCGGGAGAGCATCTGCATACTCACCATATGCTTCAGCGAGGTCAACTCCTTTAAACCACCGTGATGCTATCCCTGATCCGATTCCGGAGACTAATAACCCTCTGGATTGATGTCGTTTTTTAACCTGCCTGATAGCATCAGATATTTGTATCTCTTCTGCTTTGATTACCGCACGAGCAATCTCTAGAGCGCCAACCTCTCCTATCTCCTCGAGATCAGCACAGACTACTCTCGCCAGTCTCCGAAGGCAGGAGGTCCGGTCGGTTCCTTTTCGGTCTGCGGTATCTGCAGTAAAAATGTCCTCCGGGATAAGACCCAAGGATACAAAGGCATCTCCGGTAGAGGCAAAAAACTCAGTACTGACCGGGGTATCACATCCGTTCACGATGGCAGAACGAATCAGCGTTGCAACATTTGTCCTGAGGAGACCACAATATACTAAGTATCCCTGTTGGAGACGGGTGAGATCAGTTTGGCCGAGCATCTGATTAAATCTGTTTAACGGGATGATATCAGTGGTAGTACTTCCCATGTCAATAAGCAATGAGTCCGGATATTCGCTGCGAAGGAGATCTGCCATTGCCAACCAGTTGGCAGCCGCAAGTTCGG
>JAZDKH010000031.1:0-8549 GCA_043803325.1 Methanobacteriota archaeon
TGGAGTTTTTAGAGCATGACGCAAAGATGGTCATCGCGATAGAGACTGGTGGTATGTATGCCCGTCTCATCGAGAACGGATTTGATGAGAAATATAATTCAATATTAGTGCACCTCAAAGGACAACCTGCCCGGTCTACCCGCCGTGTTCTGAACCGGCTCGCAAAAGAGTTTGAGCTCCCGGTTACCGTCTTTACTGATGGTGACCCCTGGTCATACCGAATCTATGCATCTGTCGCATACGGGTCGATCAAAAGTGCCCATATATCTGATATTCTGGCTACCCCTTCAGCTCGATTCATTGGGGTACAGCCAACTGATATCAGGGATTATGATCTCCCGTCAGACAAGCTGACTGAACAGGACATTGGAGCGCTCAAGTCAGAATTGACAGATCCCAGGTTTGCAACCGATTACTGGCGAGAACAGATACACCTTCAACTCTCCCTCAACCTCAAGTCAGAACAGCAGGCTTTTGCAGCTCGAGGTTTAGACTTTGTCACTGACGAGTATCTTCCTGCCAGGCTTTCAGATATGGGTATCCTCTGATATCGTGTTCGAGAATTTCAGATCTCCCACTTATATCCAACAGTAATATACAAAATAGGGACCTATTTTTAATTAGTAATGTATGTTTCCAGGAACTATTCTTCGAAAAATCCTCATTGATCAACAGAGACGGTTCCAGAACCACCCCTCCGGAGTTCCCCGGAGAGTAGATCCGGAACGGTACCTCCATAGTCAGAGGATAGTGGTGATATCAGGTGTCCGGAGGTGTGGCAAATCTACTCTTCTCCGCCAGATAGCAGAAAATTTTTCTGAATATATCTATCTTAACCTTGATGATGAGCGACTAGCTGGACTAACATTGAACGATTTATCAGACATTCTTCAAATTTTTGAAGAACTCTATCCCGGAGTCAGGACTGTATTTGCTGATGAAATACAGAATATTTCTGGATGGGAACGATTTATCAGGCGGATCCATGACGACGGGTACAGGATATTTCTTACCGGTTCAAATGCCCATATGCTCAGCTCTGAACTAGGTACGCACCTTACTGGCAGAAACATAAAAATAGAATTATGGCCGTTCGGATTTGATGAAGTCTGCCATGCAGCAGGAATGATTACCGGACCGGCAGGTTCGATTGAAGAGGCTGCATTTCTTCGGGAATGCACACGGTTTCTTGAATGTGGAGGGTTTCCGGAGATGATCGGAGGACAAGACCCGGAATTGTTGCAACGAACATATGAAGATATCATCTTTCGGGACGTGGTAAGCAGATATAATATTCGTGAGACTCTCCCTTTTCGTGAACTTGCCAGATACATATTTACAAATATGACCCATGAAGCCAGTTACAATAATCTCGCTGGCGCGGTAGGGATCAGGAGTGCAATGACGGTTAGAAGCTGGATTGGTTATCTTGAAGAGACCTATCTCATCGGGGGATGCTTCCAATATAACTACTCACTGAAGCAGCAGCATGCACGAAACAGAAAATATTATGGCATTGATTGTGGAATGCGCAATGCCATTGCATTCCGGTTCTCTGAAGACACAGGTATGCTCATGGAGAACCAGGTTTTTATTGAGTTACGGCGTCAGGGGTTTGAGATCTTCTGGCATAAAGGCACACATGAATGTGACTTTTTAATCAGGGACCGGGGAAAAATTATCCAGGTAATCCAGGTATGTATTGAGTTGACCGGACATAATAGCGCCCGTGAGGTGAAGGGGTTAGTCGAAGCAATGGAAATGTGCAGATGCCCCGGCCTAATAATTACCCTACATCAGGAAGAAGAGATCTTATCAGGTAAACATTCAATAAGAGTCATCCCTTTTTGGAGATGGGCGCTCTATGGAGCAGGATGGAAATTATAAGAGGTTTCGATACTCGCATCCATCATTCAAAAATCGATTCAAAGAAAAGAAAGGGTAATTATCCTTTTCCTCTTCATACCTAACAGTACCATGGATCTATTCAGCATGCCTGCCATCATGCTCCCTCTCGCGATCAATGCCATTGCTCTGATTATCACACTCCTCTATGGATGCAGGGAAGACATCAGAGAACGGGCTGTTCCGGTAGTGATGTGGTACCCGGCACTAGTCATCGGAATCCCGATGCTCCTCTGGTACTGGTACTCGGTTGTATCGTCAGCTGATCTCCCCTCTATGATACCTCTCATTCCACTCATTATCTTCTTCGCAGGAGCGTTCTATCTCTTTACCCGATTCAATCTATTTGGGATGGCAGATGCCAAAGCCCTGATCCTCATCACCATTCTCATCCCCTGCTTTCCATTCGTCCCTATGACCGGATATCCGCTTTTTGGGTATCCCCCCTATGTCTTTCTCCCGTTCAGTGTCCTCTTTAATGCGGTCATTTTCAATCTTCTCATTCCCATCGGTTTCTTCCTGATGAACGTGATTCAAAGGAATCGTGCCCCCCTCCCATACCTCTTCCTCGGATTCCCGGTCAATGGTGCAACCATATCAGATCAGTTCGGAATTGTGATGGAGGAGTTCTCAGAGGTTGACGGAGAGATACAACGCAGGTTTATCGGAGTCGGGGCTGCAATCAAAGATCTCATCTCCGGGGGAAAGAGGATATACACAAAATCACTCAAAGAAGAGCCCCAAAAATACCGCAAAGAACTAGATCTCTATCAGAAAGCAGGAACAGTCTGGATCAGTTATGGTGTTCCATTTCTGATCCCGATTACCGCCGGACTCCTAAGTGCCCTTTTCTTTGGTGACTTCTTTGTCTATCTCATCAGGATGGTGACTGGATGAAGTCTAATTCCAGGAGAGCAATTGAGATCAATTTTTGCCTGTCACACCAGACATAGATCCTTTTTTTATCGGAGACTAGATGGATTCATTACCGGAGAACGTGTCTTTGACCCAGCGGAGGTATATACTAATAGCATTGAGCGACCAATTATAGACCGGTGAATATTTTGAAATTGGTTCCAGATACAAGCGTCGTCATTGACGGCCGCATCACCACCCTTATCGATACGGGTGAATATAACGGTGCTCAAATAATAATACCGGAAGCAGTTGTTGCTGAGCTAGAGGCACAGGCAAATCAGGGACGGGAGATAGGATTTTCAGGTCTTACAGAACTCCAGGAACTGTGTAAACTCGCCGAAAAAGGTATAATATCAATAGAGTTTTTTGGAGAACGTCCAACTCTAGAGCAGGTGAAACTTGCGAGTGGCGGTGAGATAGACTCACTCATACGCAAAGTAGCGATTGATCATGGTGCCAGATTCATTACGAGCGATGTTGTTCAGTCTGAAGTGGCAAAGGCGAAAGGGCTTGATGTTTTATACTTACGACCTCAGGTAGGAGACTTTACCCCGCTTGCCATTGATCAATTCTTTGATGAGCATACGATAGCGATTTATCTGAAAGAGCGGGCAAAACCGATGGCAAGAAAGGGAACCATTCAAAAGATGGAGACTCTTACCCTCAGGGAGACGCTCTGCACCGAATATGAACTCAGGTCCATGGCACAGGAGATCATGGAGCGGGCAAAACGCGATCCTGATGGTTTTATTGAGATCGAAAAAAGAGGGGTTACTATCGCTCAGATCGGATCTATGCGGATATGCATCTCACGCCGTCCATTCTCAGACGGGATGGAGATCACGGCAGTCAGACCCATCGTAGATCTTGCCCTGACCGATTACCCACAGGCAGATATCATTAAAAATCTCCTGATGAGCGATAAACCGGGCATCCTTATTACCGGTATCCCCGGAAGCGGGAAGACCACCCTGGCCCAGGCGATAGCTACCTATCTTTCAGATTCAGGATATATCGTTAAAACCATGGAACAGCCACGGGAGATGCAGGTTCCTGACCAGATTACCCAATATTCAGCATTAGACGGGAGTATGCTCAATACTGCAGATGTTCTCCTCCTGGTCAGACCTGATTATGTTATCTTTGACGAACTTAGGAGAAATGAGGATTTTGATGCATTTGCTGATATGCGGCTTGCCGGCATAGCCATGATAGGGATCCTTCATGCCGTCTCCCCTCATGAAGCTCTCCAGCGGCTTGCAGATCGGATAGACTTCTCTGTCCTCTCACAGGTATTTGGGAGTATGATTTATCTCAAAGATGGCCAGATTCAGAGCATCAACTCAACCAGTTTCTCAATGAAAGTGCCTGAAGGGGTGGACAGCGAGATGCATATCCGCCCGGTTACAACTCTCTCAGATCTTCATTCAGGAGACGCTTCATTTGAGATCTTCAAATTTGGCACTGAAACTATCGTATTACCCGTCATCGCACCAGATGTTGAAGAGGAGATAGAGTATGAGCCTCCAGCAGAGACAGGAAAAGGCCTTGAACCAGAAAAGGCACCAGTAGTAGCTGAATCAATACAAACGGATGAAGAACCTGAAGGTGAGGACGAGGATGAAGAAACGTCTACCTGGGAGGTCACAGAGCGAGATATCCAGCGTGAGATCGGGAGATATTCCAACGGCGAGATCATGGTGGAGATGCTCTCAGCAACAAAAGCAGTGGTCTATATTGATGACCGCGATGTGCCTGCTGCCATCGGAAAGGGCGGCAAGAACATCGCAGCCATCGTAAACAAAGTCGGCGTTGGCATTGATATCAGACCTGCCAGCGAACTCGCAAAAAAAGCGAAAGTTGCCGCTGCAGCAGCCCCGGTAGAGAAAGAGGAATTGAATCTTGGTGAAGGGCTTCAGGTCAGAATCGACAAGAAACAACTTTCTATTATATCTGCAGATAACACGGGAAAGATAGTAGACGTCTTTGCAGGACGTGAATATCTCTTCACCGCCACGGTCAACGATTCGGGAGAGATTCATCTCGCAAAGAACAGTACTATTGCGCAGGAGATGCTCCGCAGATACAACGAGGGTGAACCCATCAGACTGAAGACAGTCTGATCCTCAGGGAGATTTGGAGAGAATACTGTGTCAGAGGAGATCAGCAACCCTCAGGAAGTAGCAATTCGCGCCAGATGGGAAGGTGCGTTTGTTGCCGGCCCATCAGATAAACCTAAGTTCTATCTGACGGTCGCCTATCCATATCCAAGTGGAGCGATGCATGTCGGCCATGGAAGAACCTATATCGTCCCTGATGTCATAGCCAGATTCTGGCGGATGCGGGGAAGAGAGGTACTTTATCCGATGGCATTCCATGTCACCGGTGCACCGGTCATCGGGATTTCAAAACGAATAGCACGAAGAGACGAGTCTGCAATAAAACTCTATCGGGATTTGTACAAGGTACCACAGGATGTCCTTGACTCCTTCACCAACCCGCTCAATATTGTCATTCATTTTTCAAATGAATACGAACGGGTGATGAAACAAGCCGGACTTTCAATCGACTGGACGAGGAGATTCACGACGGTCGAACCAACGTACAGTAAATTCATCGAGTGGCAATGGCATCACCTGAAAGAAGCAGGTCATGTGGTGAAGGGCGCTCATCCAGTGCGATACTGTCCCCAATGCGAAAACCCGGTTGGAGATCATGACCTTCTTGAAGGTGATAAAGCTGAAATTCAAAAATTTACCCTTATTCTTTTCACCCAGGGAGATACTATCATTCCGTGTGCAACCCTCAGACCCGAGACGATCTACGGAGTTACTAATCTTTGGGTAAACCCTGATATCACCTATGTAAAAGCTAAGATCGACGGGAAGGTGTGGATACTCTCCCGCGAAGCGATGGATAAGCTCGGGCTTCAGGACCATGAGATTTCAGAACTCGGGACGATTGCTGGTTCTGATCTCGTAGATACCACAGTCACTCACCCGCTCTGTGGAGATGTTCCTATCCTTCCTGCTGTCTTTGTTGATCCTGACATGGCAACCGGCCTCGTCATGAGTGTTCCTGCTCATGCCCCATATGACTACATCGCACTCCGTGATCTGCAACAAAAGGGCAGATATACAAGCATTAAACCGATTGGATTAATCAAGGTTGATGGATACGGAGAATTTCCGGCGGTCGAAGCTGTTGAGAAGGCAGATATCATCAATCAGGATGATCCCAACCTCGAAGCCCTCACCCAGCAGGTATACTCTGCTGAACATGGAACGGGCAGGATGTATGATCAGTTCGGGGGAAAACCGGTAAAATTTGCACGCGACGAGATAGCGCAGGTTCTAACCGCTGATCACGGGTCATTCATCATGTACGAATTTGATGTGCGCCTGGTAGTATGCCGGTGTGGTGCAAGAGTGTACGTCAAAGTTCTCCATGATCAGTGGTTCCTTGAGTACAGTGATCCGGTATGGAAAAAACAGGTATCTGATCAGCTGAAAGAGATGGTACTGGTTCCTTCAGAGGTAAGAACCGAGTTTGACCGAACCGTCGACTGGCTGAAAGACTGGGCATGTACCCGGAGGATTGGTCTCGGGACAAAACTCCCCTGGGATCCTGAGTGGTTGATAGAACCTCTCTCTGATTCTACCATCTATATGGCCTACTATACCATCGCGGCACAAGTGAAGAGGATGAACCCGGACCTCCTCACACCTGCAGTCTTTGATTATATCTTCCTCGGAAAAGAATCACCATCCCTCCCGGAACGTGAGCACCTCGATGCAATGCGCAAAGAGTTTCTCTTCTGGTACCCGTATGACTTCAGGTTCTCTGCAAAAGATCTCATCTCAAATCATCTGACATTCCAGATCTTCCACCACTGCTCGATATTTCCAAAGAATCTTCTTCCCCATGGGATGGTTGTCTTTGGCATGGGCCTTTTAAACGGTGCCAAAATGTCTTCTTCAAAAGGGAACGTCTACCTGCTTGAGGACGCGATTAACACCTTTGGTGCTGATACGGTGCGAATGTTCCTCATCGGAAGTGGAGAACCCTGGCAGGACTTTGACTGGAGGAATGAACTCGTCTCATCCACAAGAAAACAGATCGAACGGTTCGCTTCAACAATACGCGAGACATTCACCACCGGAGGAGACCCATCCCCCATTGACCAGTGGCTTCTCTCCCGTATGCAGGAGCATATCAGAGAAGTAACCAGAGCTATGGAGAACTTCCAGACCCGTCAGGCACTCCAGGAGGCTTTTTTCGGATTTGAATCAGACCTGAAATGGTATCGCCGTCGCCTTGGAGGAAACTTAACCGGAGGAAAAGAGACGTTGCAGACGATCAGTTCAACCTGGGTCAGGCTGCTGGCGCCGATCATTCCATTTACCTGTGAAGAGCTCTGGGGAGACATGGGTCATCAGGGATTGATCTCATTTGCCCCATGGCCCGAGGTAAAAGAAGACCTTATCACAATATCTGTAGAGAACGCAGAGGAACTCCTCTCCCGAACCGTTGAAGATATCGAGTCAATCCTCCGCATCATCCATATCAAACCAAGAAGTGTCACGATCTGTGTCGCTCCTGACTGGAAGTGGGATATCTTCAGAATGGTTGCGACTGCAGACGATAAAAAGAATGTAATCAAGGAGATTATGCAGCACGAAGAGGTGAGATCCCGTGGAAAGGAAGCGGCAGATGCGGTTCGCCAGTGCACAACCCATTTCCATCGCCTCTCATCTACGCTCGTAGACCAGATTATTGAAAACAGGCCTGATGAGTATAGAATCTTCTCAGATGGCAAAGAGTTCTTAGAGATTGATCTGGGTCTGAAAGTTGAGATAGTGTCTGCGGAGGAGAGTATGCATGAAAAAGCCCGGGCAGCCCTTCCGTTCAAACCTGCGATAATAATCGAGTAAAAAAAGGGTATTTTACTCAACAGTTTTAGCTTTTTTAACCCGATCCTTTGTCCCGTAGCCGGTCACATCATCCAGATATTTTCTGAACCTGCGATTCGTATCAAGAATAACCGTCTCATCCTCAAGATCTGTTCGGGAGACCGTCCCAACAATCAGGGTCTTCTTCATCTCTCCGACTTTGACCTTCATCGACTCTAGGGCCCCATATGTTATGGTGTACCACCCATCAGACTCCACCGGTTCTACCCCGAAGTGTTCCAACAATTTTGCAGTGATATTCTCGGAGAGTGTCTTTATATGCGTTCTCTTAATCGGGTATTCCTGCATACTCATTTTATAGCTGTGATGGGTATCTTAATGTAATGATGAATAGTCAGGTGCCAGACGTCATCGTACAGTCTCAGTCACCATCAGGAGAACCATTAAAGGTTTTTATCGGCTTTCCAGGAAGTGGCCTTGTGGGCAGTATTGCCCTCTCATACATTGTGGAGAAACTTGAGTTCGCTCAGATCGGGGTGATCACCAGTAAATACTTCCCTCCTATGGCAATGATGGCAGAAGGAATTATCGCAGTGCCAGTCCGAATCTATGAAAAAGATACTATGATCGCGATACTGGCAGATATCCCTATTCATCCTCAGATTTGTTATGAAGTATCAAATGCGATCCTTGACTGGCTAAAACCGTATCAGATCGCAGAGATAATTACCCTCGCGGGTATCATTACCAATGAACCCGAAAAGCGGGTCTTTTGTGTCACTACCGGAAAAGAACTTCTTGAAAATATCGGAG
>JAZDKH010000032.1:0-4975 GCA_043803325.1 Methanobacteriota archaeon
CATGATTTATTCGGAAAAAAGTTACAGGTAAAGGAAAGCAACGAGTAAAATCCCGGTAACAATTGTCAATATGATTGCAATCGGAGCACACTTTCTAATAACCTCTCCTTCTATACCAAGTTGATCTATGACCGCGGCTGCATTCATGATTTTTGCCGGAGCAATACCTGAAGCGATCCCGCCTGCTACCGCATGAGCAGCATACACCTTCATGAAATCCAAAGTGAGAACATCTGTTGATTTCTTCAAAATTCCATAGAACATAACATTGGATGAAGTCTCACTCCCTGAAACGAATGAACCAAAGAGGCCGAGCGCCGGACTTATAACCGGGAACCCGACTCCAAAGACCAGAGCCAGAGTAAGACCTATCACCACATTCATATTCATGTCTGCAGTTCCAGGTGCAAAAGTCAGGGTACTATTGATGACAGTCTGTCCTGACCAGTCCATAATGTACGCTATTGCAAAGAATGCTGCCGCTGCAAGGGTAGGAGCCCAGGCCCGCCTCATCCAGACCGTCAGTATCTTATGGGCCTCATTTCTACTTCGGATGAGGAACGGAGCAGCAATTAATGTACTGATGAAAACCCAGAAATAAGCCTGATTGAGAAGTTTCAAATCCACAAATTTGTTTGCAACGATGTGAATCTTTTGAAGCGGCCCAAGCAATCCATATAAACCACTATGAATAGCCGGAATACTGATGATTATAATGAAGACGACGAGAATGAGCCAGGGGAGGACCGCCTTCCAGAGAGGCATACTATCCTTTGTCTTCGATTCTGAGGCATCTATTTTCTTTCCAAAAATCGGTTTTCCCTGCAATACTCGAAGAAGAAAGAGCACGACGATAGTGACCAGTCCGGAGAAAACACCGACAAGACCGATAGCGGCGGGTGGAAGAATATGAACAAAGATAACACAGGAGATACCTAATGTCAGTCCGGCAATAACAGCAGGGACCAGTCCTTTCCGTACGCCAGATAACCCGTCAGCTACCCAGAGCATCCCCAGAGCGAACCCTGTAGATACGACCGGGAGAAAGAGGGCAATATTATTTCCAAGCAGACTCACGTCAAGATTGAAGACGGTCGCAGGAAGAGTGATAGGAATCGCGAGAAGGGAGAACGAGGTGAGGGGATCATATCCAAGACAGGGAAGGGCTACCGCAGCGAGTGGGGAGAACCCTAATGCAAGCATGATTGGTGGAAGCATTGTCACGGGGGTAGCCCCGATAGATACCAGAAACGATCCAAGTCCCACGTTCAGGATCATGATCTGCTCATACCGCTCAGCCGCTATTGATTTGATGTAATCAGATATCGCGGTGATTGCTCCGGTAAGATCCATCATGGTGACCTGGAGAATGGTAAACAGCACCATGAGTGAGATCCCAAAAGACGCCAAAATTCCATTATATGAGGCATAAACTACGATATCTGGAGCTGTATTAAAAAATAGAACCGCGATTATCGCTGTTACCAGCCAGCCGATGATACTCATCAGGGTTCCTGAAACTTTCAGGAAAACTAGTCCGACAAAGATCACTGTAATAGGAAGTATCGCCAGTATAAAAAGTTGTATCAGATCCAATCCAATCGACCATCCATGAACTACTCGTGTGGTATGCTTTAGCACAAACTCGGAATATGGGTTTATTCGAACCTGTCCCCCAGTTCCGACGGCCTGATGCTCTGCATTAGATCGTGTGCCGTTCATAGCGATAAATATATTGACACAATGTGTCATGGCAGGACATGACAAGACACGATATGATCAAATTTACTTCAGACAGATATATGTTTGGATACATTCGAAATGAAATAAAACCAGGGTTTTCATGACCCCGTATCCGGGGTACTCTAATTTAACGGATGATTTGAGAGTATTGAACTGATATGAAAGTAGAGAGATCTGCGCAGGGATATAATGCAGGACTTTGGGGTGTACCCATAATGAAGGCGTGAATCCCCTACTCTGACCCTGTGATAGTAATTCACCCGTCTGACGGGTATTGCTGGCAAGTCAGACCTCTATTATAATCCTTCCAATTAGTGCCAGTCGTCTCAAAAACTTCTTATTTATGAAATGAATTATTTTATCAACAATGACGAAAGTGGCTAAGAGATGGAAGACGGATATTGAGAAAGAAGGGATTGACGACTCCCTTCCCCATATAAATAATCAAAGGAAGGTTCTGCTCCAAAAACTGGCACAGGAACATGGAACCCCGATTTTTATTATAGACCATGAAATAATACGACAGAATTATCTGGAATTTAAAGAACATCTTCCAGACATTCAGGTATACTATGCTGCAAAGGCAAATACCAATCCTGACATAATTAAAACCCTTTTTGATATGGGAGCCAGTTTTGATGTAGCATCGATGCCTGAATTTATGGTCGTTTATGAAAATATAAAAAATTTACCCGACAAGGAACGACAGGACTGGATCTGGGATAAAATCATATATGCAAATACCATAAAACCTATCGAGACTATACAGGCCCTAAACCAATATAATCCTCTTGTCACTTTTGATAATAGTGAAGAACTAAAAAAAATCCAGAAATATGCACCAAATTCCGGGGTTGTTCTTCGGATACGAGTACCAAATACCGGTTCCATGGTAGAACTCTCTTCTAAGTTTGGTGCAGATCCTGGCGAGGCAGTGGATCTCATCGTAGAGGCAGTATCACTTGGTCTGGTCGTCGAAGGATTAAGTTTCCATGTCGGAAGTCAGTGTACAAATTTTGATAATTATGTCCAAGCCCTAAATCTCTCTGCAGATATCATAAACGAGGCTGAGACCAGGACTGGTCTGAAGATTCGTATCCTTGATATCGGAGGAGGATTTCCGGTAAAATATCAACCTGAAGTGAAATCTCTGAAAGAACTTGCGAAACAACTGAATGCCGAAATTAACCGGTTGTTCCCTGAAGATATGCAGATTATTGCAGAACCAGGCAGGTTCCTTGTGGCTAACGCGTGCACGCTTGTAGCGAAAGTGGTTGGGAAAGCTTTCCGTGACGGGAAACCCTGTTATTATATCAACGATGGGGTATACCATACCTACTCAGGCCAGATATTTGATCATAATAATTATCCAGTCTTAGCATTTAAGGAAGGGGAAACCCATATATCTGCAGTCTTCGGGCCGACCTGTGATGCGTTTGACACCATTACCCTCAGTGCAGAACTCCCTGACCTTGATATCAATGATCTGGTATACTCTGAGAATATCGGAGCCTATTCGATAGCTTCATCTACATACTTTAATGGGTTTCCACCTGCAAAAATCGTTCATATCAATAAATAAATTTAAGGAAGAAGGCCTATTTAAAATCCTTCTTCTCCAGGGTTTGACGGGAATGATATCGAGAATTGTTGCTCGGTGAACCATATTCATCTCATCACCGTCTATCAATACCATTGTCATCGGACATAATGTATGATACCAGAAGATCTTCATCTCCATCAAAAAGCAATAGGGAGGTATCATTTCTCTGAATCAGGGCTGCTTCTTTCAGATCCTGAATATAGGCATCTTCTTGTAATATCAAATCTTTATGACAAAGGGAATGATATCTTACCAGTTGAGTAATAATAAGGGCACTGCTCCCACTGGTATATTGGGCAGAATAATTGTTACATCCTGTACTCCCGGTAAGATTCATCTCTGAAAAATCGGCATTCATTTCTGTTTCTGATATCGGACTGACAAGAATTCTATTACCATCCCGATATTTATCCACAGTCCAGTTCCCATCTGGTGTTGGCATTATTGGATTCATATCACCAATAACCGCAGGAGTAAGAGTGAAACACCCAATCATAAGAAGGGTGATGAGTGAAATCGAAATAATTTGCATATATTTTTATAATCATTAAGACATTAATTCGTACCTATTCAGGCATGATCCATAATTGGAATAAAGAATATTTTTTCTATTCGAGGCTATCCAATGGAGGAAATTGAAATCCATATCAAAGCCTGATTGAGCATTTTTAGAGACTCATTTATACGTAACTTCATTGGACTGCCTCATGATGGACCCTTACTTTAATCGAAAGAGGTATATCTGTGATTCGTAGATTATGCATATGAATCATTTCCTATCACTTGGATTCATCAGTTCACTTCTACTAGTTTCTCTTGCTGGAATTTGTGTCGCAGATAATGCACCCGGTTACCTGGTGTATATCCAGGGTGGCGAGAGTTCCATCATGAATGGATCAGATGGGGCGTATGTAATTACGGTGAAGGATATTGTTCCTTATTTCCATACCACCAATGGGGTGATTAATAGTCTGATTCCGGTTGAGCGATTGAACAATCCGACATCTCCCTTGAATGCAGCACTGGTCTTTTCCGATAAGGGGAACGAGTCGACGGTCATGGTTCGGGTAACAAATATTTCGCTATCAGACGGGAACAAGGTTCTCACACTTCAGGCAGATCCCTTGGAGTATTATGACGGGGAGCTTCTAAAATCACTTTATGACAGGAGCCGGAGCTTGGAAATGTTGATCGGCTCTACATTGCCAAATCTGGGATAATCCTCGAATATGAAGTGGCTTCACTCGAAAATGAAAATGGCTGTAGTTGTATTTGTCCGGATGGATCGTGTGATACATACGTAGGTTGGTTGTGTGGCGCCGGGTGCTGATGAGTCATACCCATATAGACATTGTATGCTCACGTTACACATGATAGTATTTCCTTGCGTGATAATCAACAAATTACATTCATTTTTAACTTTCACCCTCAATCCTCATACCATTCCTTCCCCTAGTTCATAACAGGGACTTTAATGGAGACTTCCTACCCTGTGTGGGTATCACGGATACTGGGCATTAATATCAGGTATTGGTCTCGTTATGTGTTCCCGAGAATCAAGGGGGTTAAGAAACCCACACGGTCAACTTCTGTGGGTTTTGCCGTATCAGATTTTCATATGAGCACGAC